>JALQWO010000006.1 GCA_023258655.1 Bacteroidia bacterium | reverse complement strand
TACAGAGTTGTTGCTATTCTGTCCACTCACCGTGTTGTAAGCCTCACCTTCGTAGTCATTTGAGTATCCAGCAGCGATCAAAGCAGCCACCTTGCGCTCTTCGGTGCTCTTCCATTGGATGAACTCCATCGCATCGGGGTGATCCAAATCCAAGCAGACCATTTTGGCAGCGCGACGGGTGGTTCCGCCACTCTTGATTGCACCCGCTGAACGGTCGCCGATGCGCAAGAAACTCATCAAACCAGAGCTCGTACCACCACCGCTCAACTTCTCACCCGCACCGCGGATTTTGCTAAAGTTGGTTCCAACCCCTGAACCGTATTTGAAGATACGTGCTTCACGTACCCACAAATCCATGATACCACCCTCGTTCACCAAATCATCGTCCACCGACAAAATAAAACAAGCATGGGGTTGAGGACGCTCATAAGCCGAGGTACTCTTCATCAATTTTTCTGTATCGGGATCTACAAAGTAGTGTCCCTGTGGCTTACCTGTAATGGCATAGCTGTTGTGCAAACCCGTATTGAACCACTGTGGTGAATTGGGAGCCGATTCCTGATTCAACAAAGAGTAGATCAATTCATCATAAAAAACCTGAGCGTCAGCAGCAGATTCAAAGTAACCATATTTTTCACCCCAAGTTTTCCAGCAGTCAGCCAAACGATGAGCCACCTGCTTCACTGAGGTTTCGCTTCCCAAACTGCCATCAGCCTGAGGCACACCCGCCTTGCGGAAATACTTCTGAGCCAAAATATCTGTAGCTACCTGACTCCAACCTTCAGGCACTTCTACATTTTTCATTTCAAATACGATGCTGCCATCTGGTTTCTTAATTACAGAAGTGCGGTAATCATACTTAAATTGGTCGTAAGGAGAAACACCATCGGCGGTGTTCATGCGGGAGAAATTCAATCCCTTTGTGTTTACTGTTTGCTGGCTCATAGCGATTCTATTGGGTTTGGTTAAAAATGATGATTTTAAATTTTCTTGTGAATAGCAAATCTATCCCCTCATTCCCTTCACACCCAATCATGTTTTCCACATAAAATGCCAAAACCCTTGAAAAATTGGGGTTTACAATGTTGAAAAAACGCAAGCCCAACAGTGGCAAGGGTTTACGCGTATTGCATTGATTACTAAACGATTATAAATTCGTTTTTTTTGGACATCACCCGCCCACCAAAAAAATGGGCACTCCCAAACCCACCGAGATATCTTCCCAAGAAAAATCCCTTTCTTTGTACTATGGGTGTTTTGCTCTCAGAACTATATAATCGCAAACAGAAAAAGCGAAAAAGTATCGCCGTTTTATGCGATCCAGACACCCCAGAAAATCAAATTGTACAACAAGTAAAGATTGCCCTGCAACAGGGGGTTGACTTATTTCTGGTTGGAGGTAGCCATGTGTCTCAGCGTTCCACCGCCCAGTGCGTAGCATTGCTAAAATCGTTGGGCGCCCCCAACATCACCCTCTTTCCTGGCAATGAACTTCATGTGGTTGAACAAGCCGATGCCATTCTCTTCATGAGTTTGATCTCCGGTAGAAACCCCGAATACCTCATCGCCAAACAAGTTGCGGCAGCCCCATGGGTCAAAAAAAGTGGTATGGAAGCCATTCCAACAGGATATATGCTGGTGGAAAGTGGCAAACTCACCTCGGCCCTTTATATCAGTGGTACACTTCCTCTGCCCAACAACAAACCCGATATCGCAGCAGCCACAGCCATGGCAGGCGAACTCATGGGTATGAAATTGTTCTACCTCGACGCTGGCAGTGGCGCTGAATATCCCATACCCCAAAGCATTATCCAAGCCGTTCAAAACCATACCGACGGTGTGATTTTCGTGGGTGGTGGAATACGTACCCCGCTCGCCGCAGCATCCGCCTGGCAGAATGGCGCAGACGTTGTCGTTTTGGGTAATGGAATTTTTGAAAACCCCAACCTATTGGCATCCATCTGCGAACAAGCCCTCATGGTCAATCAAAGTATCGGACAATACTAAACACATGTTTCTCTACCCCTTCAAGACCCAGTTTCTGAAAACCGCCCTCACGCGAAAACAAGTATCCGATAAGTTGATCCAACAGACTTTTTTGTCTGATGCCGACTACAAAAAAACCGACAACCAACCCCGCATTTTCTTTGGAGAGGTATCAGAACAAGACTTCACCCTGGAAACCATCACCCAACAAAAATCCCTGGCCAATTTTTGCACAGGTGAAATTCGTGGTTCTGAAAATGAAATTTACATATTGCTTCAGCTCGGCGCTTGGCAACACCGTCGCATCTTCCTGCTCTTCGCCCTGCTGATCATGGCATGCCTCATCTTTTTGGCCAATCACCTCATTCTCTACAAGGCACTCTATCCCCAAACGCTCGCTGCTTGGCTCCTTTTAGGCACTTTCCTTGCACTCCTCGCTACTCTCTATTCTAAAGCCAAAAAATTCCATAGTGGCACTGAAGAAACCATGGCCCATTTTAGCGCCTTGTGGGAAGCCCAGCCCATCGACAAGAAAGAAGTTCCCCTGATTTTCCAATAAAAATCAAAAAAAACACACCCAATTACCTATCCATACAGTATCCGCATTGCCCAAATCTATTGAGTCTTGGCAATCAACGCCAATAGATCAGCCTCCCAACTTACTTGCGGGGTTTCCACGATGCTGCCCGCATACTGCGATTCTACAGCAAAATCCACATCCGGATTGCCAGTGGACCCTACCAACATTTTCCAAGTACTCGCTACACAAACCTCGGGAACACGACCTATAACCACTGACTTCTGTCCGAAAATCACATCCCCAGCCAACGCGCCATCAATCAATTTTTTGTCGCGATTTACCCTGCGATAATCCAACCGTATCACCACACCCGCATATTCCAACTCCTCCCGGTTCCGCACCAAGTTTCCTTCTGTGCTGGACATCAACACGTCCAATACCTTGCACAACCGCGGCAAACCCATCCTCGTATCAGAACACCAATTGCCACCAATCATCAAAAGATCAATCCTTGAGGGTCGCCCCGCCATGGCCTCATGCCTCGCACGCAACACAGAATCCAATGCTTTAATTACAGCAGCATTGGGCTCATAACTCATGTATTCACCCTCCATTTCCTGCAAAAACAAGGCAGCGTCCGCCCTTAACGCGCTATCACCATCTTGGTGGAAACCCTGAAGATGAACCAACGCAACCTCGCTCTTCAAATAATGCAGAGCGGGGTGCAAACGCCACAACTCATTGTTTACATTGTCCACGATGTCAATGGCAATGCCTCCATTTGATCCGTTTGTTGACAGTTTGTCTTTCATATCCTTTTTACTGTGGCCAAAAATCCCACAACCCCCCAAAGTCAAAATCGCCATAGCCCAAGCCAATCGTTGTATCATATCAGCAAATTACCACCAAATTTTCAATACACCCAATTAAAATATTACCTTCGCATCAAGTCATGAGTCTTTCGTTAGACGCCATCAAAAAACCCATCGAGAAAGAGCTCACCGCCTTCGAAGTCATGTTCAAACAGAGCATGAAAACGCGTGTCCCTCTGCTCGACACCATCATGACCTACATCGTCAAGCGCAAAGGCAAACAAATCCGTCCGCTTTTTGTGATGTACTCTGCAAAGTTGTTCGGTGACATCAACATCAGAACCTACCGTGGAGCCTCCTTGGTAGAGCTTCTCCACACCGCCACATTGGTGCATGACGATGTGGTTGACGACAGTTTTCAACGCCGCGGTTTTTTTTCAATCAATGCGCTTTGGAAAAACAAAATTGCCGTGTTGGTGGGCGATTACCTCCTATCTAGGGGCTTGCTCTTGGCGGTAGAACATCGCGATTTCGACATGCTCGAGATTGTTTCCAATGCCGTACGCGACATGAGTGAAGGTGAGTTGCTGCAGCTCGAAAGGGCCCGTTTCATGAATGCTACCGAAGAAGTGTATTTTCAGATTATCAAACAGAAAACCGCTTCCTTGATTGCCTCTTGCTGCGAAATCGGTGCCGCATCCACCACCCAAGACACAGAAATCCAAAAGAAAATGCGTCAATTCGGCGAAGCCATAGGACTGGCTTTTCAGATACGCGACGACCTGTTTGATTTCGGCGACAACAAATCGGGCAAACCTGCCGGCCTCGACATCAAAGAGAAAAAACTGACCCTTCCCATCATCTATGCCTTCTCCAAAGCATCGCCCAGCGATGTGAAAAAAATCAAGAAATTGATGCGGAGTGATGTGAATGAAAAACAAAAAATTGCCGACGTGGTAGAGTTTATTACAGTCCATGGCGGAATGTCTTACGCGAGAATCAAAATGAACGAATTCCGCGACCGCGCATTTGAGATATTGGAATCCATCCCAGCAAACAAAGAACACAAACAAACCTTACAACACTTGGTCAATTTTGTCATCGATCGAAACGTATAAACATGAAGGTACAAATTCAAAATCATACCGTTGAATTCACCAAAGAAAATAGCCAGTGGGTGATCGACAACCAAAGTCCGGTAAACTTGTTTCACCAAGGCAACCAAACCCTCTTGTTACAAACCAACAATCAAACCATTCAAGTGCGTTGTTTGGGTGTTGATCGCAGTACAAAAACGGTAACCATTCTTTACAACAACCACAAATATTCGGCAAAAATCACCGAGCCCATGGATGAATTGCTCAAGTCTATGGGACTGGAAAACGCCTTGGTACCAAAGATTTCTGAAGTCAAAGCCCCCATGCCAGGACTGGTTTTGGATGTATTGGTATCTGTGGGACAAACCGTCGAGATTGGCGAAAAAATCTTGGTACTCGAAGCCATGAAAATGGAAAACGCCATCAAATCCCCCACCGCGGGGACCGTCGCATCGATTCATGTCACCAAAGGACAAGCGGTAGACAAGAATTTTGTCTTGATCCGTTTCGAATAACCCCCTAACCCCATTCCCCGTCGTGAGTTCCCCCAATAGCCAAACAAACTCACAGCCTTTTTCAACACAAGCCATTTATTGGCTCCTCGGCATTGTAGCCTTGCTGGGATTGTTGAATCTGGATCGCTTGCCCATTGCATGGAACGACGAAATTCAAAACCTCGACCCCGCCCTGGTATGGCACAATACGGGTAAATTTTGCTCTCCACTTTGGCCAAATCCGGGCGCTGAAGCCAAATTCCTCAGCTACCCGCCACTGATTGAAGCATGGCATTGCCTTTGGCTCTTCGTAGGCAAATCACCCTGGCTGCTGCGACTCCCATTTCTCTTCTTTCACACGATCACCGCTTGGTTATTCTATCGTTGGATTAGACGTCTCTTGGGCGATAACCCAAACCATGGCATGTGGGCCTTTTTCCTGACGGCTTTGTTTCTGTTCGATAAATCCACCGGTGAGATTGCCAGAAGCCTACGCGTGGAAACACCCATTTTGCTCTTGGTCATGATATTGGTGGGTAATTTCCATGATTTTCTCAAAGCCCCAACCCATAAACGCACCTTAATCATCGGATTTACTTTGGGGTGCTTGGCGATTGCCCATCTGTATACATGGCCCCTGGTTGCAACCGCCCTATTCCTATGCATTTTGTCCTTAAATAAAAAACAAGAATACCACCAAATACCGTTGCTGAGTGTCAGCCTTGGATTACCCTTAATTACGTTTTGGTTGGTGCTCACTCCGGATTGGCAGGACTTGAAAACCCAGTTGTTTATGCAAGCGGCGGATCACAGTGGGCAGGGTTTAGTACAGAACATCACCGCCTTTTTTCTGGGTCGATTTTATCCGTATTCCCTGGAGCAACCGTACACAATCGCATTGCATTTTCTGTATTTTTTGATCAGCTATCGCTTGATCAAAACCCAAAGACATGATCTCCTACTGGAAAGTTGGTTGCCCCTGTTTTATTTGTCAATATCCTTGCCCATGATGCTCTTCATGGCTCCACAACATCGCTATTTTCCCATTCAACACCTTCTCGGTTTGCTGCTCATCGCTTTGTATGTCAAATCTGTTTGGAACAAACATCAAACATCATGGCTCGATGTGATTCCCACTTGGTTGACCCAACGTAAAATTCCCTCGTTTCAAAAACCCTTGCGTTTTGTCGTGCTTTTGTTGATCATCGGTCCCTATTTCACGAGACAGGCATCAGCCCTGATACAACGAACACAAAGAAATCCCCAAACTGCGATTGACTTTCTCAACCAAAACCTAAACCACATTCCCACAGGAGACATCCTGGGAGAGCCCATCGCGAACTATTGGCTTGCACAATCACCCAATCCCAGCAAATGGCGCTATGGTTTCGAATTCTACCCACAGCATTTTTCATTTGATCCAGACAGACCGCGATATTTCTTGTCGCGCGCTTTTCCCAGCCAACTTCCATTTCTCAGCGTGGTTGACTCGTTGAGAATATCACCTTCCAAACTACAACAATCGCTGTCATTGCCATCCTTTGGACATACATACAACGGTCTCTATTTGTATAAAATTCCCTCGTCAACTGCGTGGAAATTGTTGACACGTCCCGAAATACTCAGAATCACAAGTGGGCACTAGCCCTTCATGCAAAGTGAGCAACAGTCCTTACTTTAAAGAAGTGGAATTTTTTAATCCGTAACCCACCAACTCATCGAATCCCATGCCTGGGTTCTTATGGTAAATCAGTACCATGTAGTTGTTCTCTGTCTCGCTATGCTGACCCTCAAATGGCACAAAATCCAACACCCCGGTTTCACTGTTTTTGACCCCATAAACGTAGTTATAATAACCTTGTTTCAGGGGAACTACCGCTTCATAAGCCCTTGAATCTGGATTGTAATACATGCGATGCGATTCCAAAATTCTCCAGTCACTCATTTCACCATACACATAAACGGGTTCTTTCAATTCAGACTCTGCCTGTACCGAAAAATGCACGAAGCAATAATCGCTCTCAAACGCCATTCCCGCAGGCATGGGCAAATCTTTGTTGTCGTAAAAAACCCGACCATTGTAGTCGGCCCAATTGTAGTAGCGCTCAAACCTCCGCGATTTGTCGTTCACAAGGATCACATGCTTTTGATTGGCGATATTCAAGCGTTGTTTTACCCCCGCCGTGGAACTGCGAAAACTGCGGATATCAAAGAATCGGTATTGATTCATCCCATCCATTTGATTCCCCAACTGATGGTTGTATTGCATCTCATTTCCCACAATGAACAAGGGTTTTAAATCATCAATTCCATACATCCATTCCCCGTTTCTCAAAATTACCGCCTTCACATCCTGCATCGCATTGGGCATGAAATACGCATCGTTTTTGATAAAAGAAAAATTCACCTGCTGATGCGTGCTGCGCAATTCAACCTGTTTGCTTTGTGATAACTGAATGTTCACCGCACCTTGACTTTGAAGAACCATCATTCTGCGCGACAATACAATATCAGCCTCATTAAAATTCCGATAAACCACCAACAGGTAATTCCCAGACAATTTTGGCTTCGTTTGTTCGCCTGGAACTTCAACAGAATAGTGGGTGTATTGCATCAAAGTGCCATTGCTAAAATTGGCCGTTTCCACATTGTCGTAACCCATGCCATCCAAGGTTTGGGTGCGCGACAAAGCACTGGGATTCCAGCGGGCATCGCAATGAATCAAGGTATATTGATAAAAATCGCGTTCACTGCGAATTTGGTCAAACTCGAGCACCAAAGACTCCCCTGCACCCAAGGTGAGAATAGGAAATGGAAATCCACTGTTTTTCTGATACAAACGGACCGTGCGTATATCCGATTCGTAAATGGCGTTGGTGTACCTCAATGTACTATCCGTGGAGGCCTTCATCGGCACCAACCACAATAACCACAAGCAAACCAAAAGGCAGCGTTTTTTGCTCATTGAAACAAACTTAGCAAATTCAGGACCAATTTCAAGATTCTTGCATGAGCATCCATTCCTCAAAAAAGCGCTCATACGACTCTTTCGCCAAAGCATGGGCCGCATTCACCGATTCATATTGCTCTGTGATTCGGGCAACCTGATTGAAGTCACTGGCAATTTCTGGCGCATGCAATTGGATTTCCAAAGCCGTTTTTTCCTCAGCCAAGGACATCATCTCGGCTTCTTTGGCATTCATCGCATCTTCAACCTTTTTGATTTCGTTTTTGCTGTACGATTTTGGGGCGATTGTTTCACCTTCCGACACTACCGGGTTTTGATTTGCAACCCCTTTTTTCTTGCCATCATCGAGTTTCGCCAACTTCGTCTCTTCCACGGTTCGGGTGCTCATCCACTCATTATACTCCTCGTAGGTTCCAGGATATTCACGCAATATCCCATCTTCAATCCACCAAATTTTATTGGCCACCTTACTAATAAACGTCCGATCGTGCGATACAAACAAACAACTACCCGCATAGTCGATCAGCGACTCAGCCAACACCGATGTACTGAACATATCCAAGTGGTTCGTAGGTTCGTCTAACAGCAAAAAGTTAGATTGCGTAATGAGCGTTTTTGCCAAAGCCAATCGCGATTTCTCTCCCCCGCTCAACACCTTTACTTTTTTGAATACTTCGTCCCCTGTAAACAGAAAACAACCCAAAATCGTTCTCAATTCCCAATCCGTATAGTCCGCACTCACCGTGGCCAATTCACTGAGCAAATCGTTTTTCAAATTCAACGCTTCCAACTGGTGCTGGGCAAAAAACGCAGCTTCCACGTTCCACCCCAGTTCAATTTCACCACCACAAGGCTCTGACCCATGAACCATCCGCAGTAAAGTCGATTTACCCTTTCCATTCGCACCCACCAACGCAATTTTATCACCCCGAAGAATCTGTCCGTTCGAAGGTTTTAGAATCTCTAACTCGTCATACGATTTGGTCACCTCCTTCAAATCGGCAATCACCTTGCCCGGCGTAACCCGAATGTTGAATCGAATGTCGAAATCCCGTTTTTCGTCCTGTCTTACCTCAATCTTTTCAATTTTATCCAACATCTTCACCCGACTCTGTACGGCGGTCGCCTTACTCGCTTTCGCTCTGAATCGAGAGATGAACTTCATCTGCTGTCGTATAAAATCTTGCTGGTTCTCATATTTGCGCATCATCAACGCATCTCGCTCTTCTTTCTGCTCCAAAAACTCGTTGTAATTCCCCTTGTAATGGAATACCTGTTGATGTGATACTTCTGCAATTCGGTTGACCGTCCGATCCAAAAAATACGGATCGTGCGATACAATTACATAGGTGCCCTCATAGTTCGACAAATAATCTTCCAACCATTGGATGGTAGGCAAATCCAAGTGGTTCGTAGGTTCATCCAACAACAACAAATCAGGCGCTTGTAGCAACAATTTGCCCAACATCGCCCGCATTCTCCATCCCCCTGAAAACTCACGCAAAGACCGAGTTAAGCTGCTGGTGGGGAATCCCAACCCCTCCAAAATTTTATCGCCTTCTGCATGCCATTCGTATCCTCCCAAGGCCCCAAATCGCTCCTGGGCATCCGCCAGTCGCTGCATGGTTACGTCATCATATTCAACCTCAATCTTCTCAATGAGTCGGTTGATCTCATTCTCCAAATACACCAAATCATCCCTTCCACTCAACACCACATCGCGAACGCAATCGGCAATGTCCATACTCAATAAATCCTGATTCAAGAATCCAATGCGCAAATCAGACGGTTTTGACAACGTGCCTTCGCGCAATTCGTAATCCCCAGAAATCAATCGCAGCAACGTAGATTTTCCCGTTCCATTCAACCCAACCAATCCAATTTTTTCGTTGGGTTTAATGTGCCAAGAAGCGTTTTTATACAAGTACTTACCTGCAAATTCAAAGGAAAAATCGTTCAGTGCTAACACCCCGCAAAGTTAGGCCAACTTAACCCAATCCCACGCACAAACCCAGCGGAAAATGACCCGGCTATTTTTCTTTGTATAGCATCACAAAATCGTTCACACCTACGTGGGAAAAACACCAAAGCATTGGGATGAAACCCAATGAGGCTTACTACAAATCTTTAAAACAAAATGCTGCCTAATACAGCACAAAAAATTAACTTAGCATCACTATCCTTGTGGTCCAACAACTGGGGAGTATTATACCTGCAAGGTGTATAAAAAACCTTCAAAATTGAGGGCTTTAGCATAACTACAACAACATTAATTATTTATTTTACCATATTTCCATTTACTCTTAATAATGTCAATATAGTAACCGTCTTGTTTTTCTTTAATAAAAACAAAATCTGTTTTTTTAGGAACAAATTTGTTTTTATCATTTAATTCATAACGATATAAGCACTCTATATAATCGTATCCTTGAGTCCATTTTGCAAAATCTAAAATACCATCATTATTAAAATCATTAAAACATTTTAAATCTTCAGATGCTTGAAATCCTATCGGTATATATGAAATTTTATTTTTATCAGAAATATCAAAAAGTAAAATCAATGTATTTGGAAAAGTTATAGGATTGGATATATCTTGTATAAAAAAGGCAATGTAACTATGTTTATTAAAAATAAATCTACCTACATTAACCAAAGATGAAAAAACATATGGCTTTTTAAAATAATCATTCCCATAATACAAACTGTCAATTTTATATTTTACACCATATAACTCAATTTCATCTCTAATAGTTGTTAATTTATTAATATTAGTAAAAGTATGCTTGTAAAAGTATATTTTATTTTCGTTTTCAATTTGAAATTTTTGCAAACTTATTTTTCCTTCTTTTATGTGATTAATTTCTTTAGTCAATTCCAGTTTGACATTTGATAGATTAATATAGTTGCAGGTTAAACTATCTTTCCCCAATACAGAGTACGAGAAGTTTAAATCCTCATAATTTTTCATTTCTTTATTTTGACAAGAAAGAATAGAAGTAATTAATAAAAAAGTAATATATATTTTCATTTTTCTTTGTATAGCATCACAAAATCGTTCATGAAATACCCGTCACCAATGTCAAAATCAGCCACCCGCTCAATCACAAATCCTACCTTGAAATAGAAATTAATGGCCTTGTAATTTTGTCGGTTTACCTGCAGTCGCATCTCGCGCATGTCTGGCAACAAGCCCCGCAACAAAGCCCAAACACCATGCCCGATACCACCGCGCTGAAGCCGGGTGCTTATGTATAACTTATTCAAAAAATAAGATCCCTCTCCCCGTGACTCCATGGCCAAAAATCCCACTGCCAACCCATCCATCAGCACTTGGTAAAATTGCTGACCACCCTGCATCTGCTCCCTCATAGCACCCACAGAATAAAATCGATTCAACATGTAATCCACCTGCTCCTGCCCAATGATTTCAGGATAATGATCGTTCCAAATCACATCGGCCAAAGCCTGTATCGATGAAATATTCTCCTCCGAAGCAGCAACTAACTGTAAATTCACCCCCCGAAATTCGCATTTTTGTGGCAGTATATCATGCTAACCATCCAGAACCTATCCACCGGCTTTCCCAAAAAGTCTCTGCAACTGCATGAAAATGTCCACTTGCAAGTTGCTCCCGGTAGCCTGGTTCTGCTGATTGGTCCCAACGGCATCGGAAAATCAGTGATGCTAAAAACCCTTTGCGGACTCCAATCACCCACACAAGGGGCTGTTTTCGTCAATCAAGTTAACATCCACAAAACCACAGCAGAAAAAAGAGCCTCCCTCACAAGTATCCTGCTAGCAACACCCCCGAGTATCGATCAAATGTCTGTGTTTGATGTGGTGATTTCGGGCCGACAAAGATTCTTAACCGGTTGGAGAAATCCTACCCCAGAAGATCACAACGCCGTGAACGATGCCATGAAAAAAACCGGCATCGCCTCCCAATCACACACCCCTTTTGGCTCGCTCAGCGACGGTGTCAAACAAAAAGTAATGCTGGCAAGGTGCCTCGCTCAAGACAGTGTAGTGATTCTGTTGGATGAGCCCCTGGCGTTTTTGGACTATCCCTCGCGACTTCATTTCTTGGAACTGTTAAAACAACTGGCAAAAACAGAATCAAAAATCATCCTTTACAGTAGCCACGACCTGCAACTGTCGCTCAACTATTGTGATCGCGTTTTGGCCCTCACCCAAAATAATTGGGCCTACTTCGATTCACCTGAATCTGTCAACATCTCCGAAATTTTCCCCAACCCATGACCAACAAAGTGCGCAAACCCTTTGTGATGAAGCAATTCACCATTGCGCACCACCAAGTAGCACTGCCTGTCACCTCCGATGCCTGCCTCTTTGGCGCCATGATTCAGCTGTCAGTGCCCATGGACCACACCCAACCCTACCGATTGTTGGACATTGGCACAGGAACGGGTCTGCTGTGCTTCATGCTTGCCCAAAACCATCCCCAAATCCACTGCACCGGCATCGATATCCACCAAAACTCAGTAGATCAAGCCACAGAAAATCTCAAAAACAACCCGTTTGCAGAACGCATTCGTTTTGAAATGGCCAATATTCTCCACTACACTTTCAATGAAGGTTATCATGGCATCGTATGCAATCCGCCGTTTTTCGAGAATCAACTGCCATCGGAGGACGATATACGCCGACTGGCCCGACATTCAAACACGCTCAACTTATCGAATTTGATTGCATCGTGTGCGAAATTGCTGTTACCCAATGGAGAGCTGTTTCTATTGTACCCTTGCGATGGACTGGCCAATACCCGCTCTACTTTGGAAAAAAATCAATTCCTCATTGTAAAAACCACTTTCATCCAAGCAAATTCAACAAAAAAGCCTCACTTGGTGATGATCCAAGCGCGCTACAAAGCCCCCAGCGCAGATTATTCCAACGAATCAAGCAGTGAAACCGTCGTCCATTACACGGCCGAAGGAAAGCTCACAGATACCGCAACACATTACTTACAAGAGTTTTACAGCCACTTACCATAAACTTTTTTTTCGTTGTATTGTTAATTGCTATATTTGATACAACATGAAATTCATTAAATACGCATTGGAAAAATCCCTGTTCGGCGTTTGCAGTCAGTTGGGAGAATGGATGGGTATCTCAGTGAAAAGTGTTCGGATGTCTTTCATCTACGCCAGTTTTTTCACCCTTGGATCACCCATCATTATTTATTTGGTGGCCGCATTTTGGATGAATATCAAAAACTACAGCCAAGAAAGACGCACCCGGGTTTGGGACCTTTAATCGCCCCGAAGCATTAGAAATTACTGCTCACCGTAAAGCGAATACCGCTGAACGCAGGCTCTTCTCTGCAGATACCGCCAGAGCAATTCACCCCTTGTTGCTGCTTCAAATAGGCCAAAGTAAACACGGTGTTTTTCTCCGTATATCCCATAAAAACCGTGGGATAATGCAATACCTTGTTGGCAATAATCATTCTTTCGTAACGATGTGGATCCACGTTGACCATATCTCCTACCGCAATACTCAATTGCTTGGTGGCCCAATATTCAACCATCAAATTGGCAAAAGAACCTTGGTCATTTTTGGTGCTCAAATACTGCCACTCCACCCGCAAACTTCTGCCCTTATCCATGGTATGCAACCACTCTCCAAAGGGTGTGATGGTTTTCACTGGCACGTATTCTGGCTCATTTTCATAGCGGGTTTGGTTGTAGTGTATTCGCTGAATTCCCAACTTGAGCTTGTCGTGTTTGCCTATTTTTTGAACCACTTCTAAATAATTTTCACTGAACAATTTCTCGGCTTCCATGGCACCGGTCGCTGTATTTAATTTCCCGTTGCTCGCCAAACTTTGAACGTAACTCGCATTGAAAAAAATCTGTGTTCCCTTTCTGGGTTTGAATTCAATTTCTCCCTGCACCCCATCTTCGCCCAACTCTTGGCCTGGGGCATTGTATCTGCTCAACAATCGGTAGGTATTTTGACGGGTCATGGAAGGCAGGTAACTCACCAATCCATTGAGCAAGGTTTCGGTTGGCGCCGTTCGGAAAGAAAAATTGTCGACATGACGCGCCTGCACATTCAACCCAATCGATGCTTTTTGTTTACCCAATTTCCAACCACCCTTTCCCCAACTGAATGAGGTATAAAGTACTTTCCCTCCAGCCAACTTGAACTGATTATTCATGCCCAGCACTGCCTCGGGCGTTTTCACATTGGCCTCTACATTCCAACTGAAATTTCCCAATGAATACCCAAAATACCCATTGAAGCCGTACATGTTGTATTTGGGATAGAATCGATCTGCCAAGGCATAAGTGTTGATGGTTCCAACCAATCGATCCATGGTTTCCCTATCCAAACTCCGATTGATGGCGGAAGCACCCACAATCAAATCGCCAAACTTGCTTGACTCGCCCAAAGGAATGTTTCCCTCCAGATTCATACCGCTGATGACTTGTTTGGCAAATCCAAAACGGTTCTTAATATTGCCCTTTTGATTGCCAGCAAACCCCTTAATCGCCCATCGGTCATTGATATTGTATTTCAACCGCATCCCCTGCATTGCATAGTCAATCCCAATTTGTCTCTGCTCATAACTTCTGAATAAAATCCCCGTTCCAAATTGATCGTAGAACGACCCCATGGTAATATCCAGCTTGTCAATGGATTTACTCACTTGCCAAAAGCCGATGCCATGATCGGTATATGCGCTCTGAGGGTCTAACAAAGGGGAGTTGTTAAACGCATCATATCGCACAATGAATGAATACCCCTTCACCCGATATTGCATAAACAGCCAAGCGTCTGCACTCGCTGTATTCTCTTTGTACACTTTGGTATTTGCACCAATACTGTCGTCTCGCAAGTACTTCTGGTAATTCATCAAGAGGTTACCTGAAAACTGTCCTTTGTCCGAGTCTGCAGTCTGTCCCGATACCTTACCCACAATCGCCATAAAGGCAAGCAAAATCAAGGTGTTGAAATGTCTCATTCACTGCAAAGAAACAAAAAAGCCCGTATTTTTGTAGTTACAATATGTCAGAAGTCACAATCCAACCCACTGCCACAGCCACGAGAAAGCTCTATATCGAGAGTTACGGATGTGCCATGAATTTCAGCGATAGCGAAATTATCGCCTCCATCATGGGTGAACATGGGTTTGCCTCAACCACCGATGAGTTGGATGCCGATGTGATTTTTCTGAATACATGTGCCATACGCGACAATGCAGAACAGCGAATTCGTGAGCGACTCAAACACCTACGCGGCAACAAAAAACACAACAAAGAATTGATTGTGGGCGTCTTGGGCTGCATGGCGGAACGACTCAAAGAAAAATTGCTAGAAGAAGAGAAATTGGTGGATGTGGTTGCCGGACCCGATAGCTATCGCGACTTACCCAAACTTGTGGCAGAAGTGGATGAAGGTGGAAGAGCCATTAACGTACTGCTTAGCCGAGAAGAAACCTATGGCGACTTGAGCCCTGTTCGCCTAAACTCCAACGGCGTTACAGCCTTCGTGTCGATCATGCGCGGTTGCGACAACATGTGTTCCTTTTGCGTGGTGCCCTTCACCCGCGGTCGTGAACGCTCGAGAGACCCTCAAAGCATCGTAAAAGAAGTGCTCGATCTATCCGCAGCAGGATACAAAGAAATCACCCTCTTAGGACAAAACGTCAACTCCTACTTGTGGTTCGGTGGTGGACCAAAAAAGGAATTCAAAAAGCTCACCCAAGAAGAACAGGAAACTTCCGTAGATTTTGCAGACCTACTGCAGTTGTGTGCCGAAGCCGTTCCCCACATGCGTATCCGATACAGCACCAGCCACCCCCGCGATATCAATGAAAAAGTAGTGCACACCATGGCCAAATACAAAAACCTGTGCAACTACATTCACCTACCCGCACAAAGTGGTAACACCCGTGTGCTCGATATCATGTCGCGCAATTACACCCGTGAATGGTACATGGATAAAATTCGCATGATCCGAAGTATCATCCCAGACTGCGGAATCAGCTGCGATATCATCGCCGGATTTTGCTCTGAAACCGAAGAAGAACACCAAGATACCCTGAGTTTGATTGATTGGGCAGAATTTGAATTCTCCTACATGTATGTTTACTCGGAACGACCTGGAACACCAGCAGCCAAAAAACTGGTAGACGATGTGCCGGAAAAAGTAAAATCGCGCCGTTTAAGCGAAATCATCGCCTTACAAAACGCCAAATCCAAAGCAAAAAACGAATCGTACATCGGCAAAGTTGTTACCGTGTTGGTTGAAGGACCATCAAAAAAGAGCGACCTCGATTGGATGGGTAGGAGCGATCAGAATTCTGTGACCATTTTCCCTTGCGAACACTACAAAAAAGGCGATTTGGTGAACGTTCTGGTTGAAAGAGCCACCACCACCGCCATGATAGGAAAAGCCCTGGGCTACGCCAGCTTGTTGGATTGATCCAAACCCCTTTTCAAGATTAGCCGTTCTGGCCGTACTGTAAACGCAAATTCTTGAGCATGTCCTCAGTCATCTTGTCCAAGTCGAAATCAGGCGACCAGCCCCAATCGTTGCGTGCATGTGAATCATCAATCACCGCAGGCCAACTGTTGGCAATGGCTTGACGATAGTCGGGCTCGTAGGAAATTTCAAATCCAGGGACAAACTTGGCGATAGATGCCGCTATTTCCTCCGGTGCAAAACTCATCCCTGCCAAATTGTAACTCGTACGAATCTTGATCTGCTCTGCAGGCGCATGCATGATGTCTAACGTGGCTTTCAACGCATCCGGCATATACAACATCGGCAAGGTTGTACCCTCACCCAAAAAACAATTGTGCTTTCCAGTTTGCAATGCATCGTGATAGATGGCCACCGCATAATCCGTGGTTCCACCGCCCGGTGCACTCTTGTAACCAATCAAACCGGGGTAACGCAATGAACGTGTGTCAATACCCCAACGATTGAAATAATACTGGGCGTATAACTCACCCGCCAATTTACTGATACCGTAAATGGTTGTTGGATCCATGGTACCGTATTGAGGTGTGCCAAATCGCTCCGTATTTGGACCGAAAGCCGCAATACTACTAGGCCAATATACTTTTTTGATAATCCCCGTATCCCGCGCCGCATTCAACACATGGAACAATCCCTCCATGTTCAGTTTCCAACCAAATTCTGGATTTTTTTCGGCAGTCGCGCTCAGCAAAGCCGCCAAATGATAGACTTGGGTAGGTTTATATTTCAGAATGATTTCCGATAAACGATTCGCATCCAAAACATCCAAGGTTTCGAATGGACCTCCATCGAAAACCGGATTGTCGGATTTTTTCACATCGCTCGCAATCACATTTGCATCGCCATAAATACCGCGCAAGGCTTCCACCAACTCCGTGCCCAACTGACCACAAGAACCTATTACCAATACCGTTTCATTCGTCATACAACCGCAAATTTTGGCGGTTACGACCACATTACCAAACGTTTTTGATGGGCTTTTTGCGAACGACAGTAATTTGTCCCAAAACTTGTGCATTTTTGCCATTCAACATGTCAGAACCATCAGAAATCATTCACTTTGCCATTGTCGGTGCGGGCCACATCGGTCAACGACATGCGCACATGATTCAAACGAACCCCAGGGCTCAACTGGTAGCGGTTACTGATGTAAAAATCCGTGAAGAACTGAATCTTGCACCCGAGATTCCCTTGTATGACAGCATAGAAGAAATGTTGATGCATCATGCCAACATTGATGTTGTTTGCATTGCCACACCCAATGGATATCACAGTCAACATGCCATTCAAGCCCTGAGTATGGGTCGTCATGTGGTTGTAGAAAAACCCATGGCATTATCAAGCGATGAGTGCGATGCCATGATGGAAGAGGCTCAAAAACGGAATAAACAGATTTACTGCGTGATGCAAAATCGGTTTTCACCCCCATCACAATGGATCAAATCAATCATTGAACAGCGACTGCTGGGTGAAATCTACCAAACGCAAGTGGTATGCTATTGGAATCGGGACCATCGTTATTACAAAACCGGTCATTGGCATGGCACTGCTGATTTGGATGGTGGGGTGTTGTTTACGCAATTCTCACATTTCGTTGACCTCATGTATTGGCTGCTCGGTCCATTGAACATCGAGTATGCCGTTACATCGAACTTCAATCACAGTAGTCTCACTGAATTCGACGACAGTGGTCAAGTTTTGTTTTCATTTGGCAGCAGAGGAAAGGGTTCCTTGAGTTATTCCACCAGTCTCTACAACCAGAATTTTGAAAGTTCCATCACGCTCATCGGCGAAAAAGGAACGGTAAAACTCGGCGGTCAATACATGAATTCCGTGGACTATTGCGATATCGAAAATTACGCAATGCCTGAATTGCCTGCGGCAGAGCCACCCAACGATTACGGAGGCTACAAAGGCAGTGCTGCCAACCATCATTTTGTTATTGAGGATGTCATCAACCATCTATTGAATGGAACACCAACCATTACAACACCTGAAGAGGGAAAATTTGTGGTGAATATCATAGAGACTATCCACAAAGTCCAAAAAAAATAAGCGCCTATTTGATTGTAATACAATCATTTATGAAAATTTGATATTTTTTTTCATTTTCTTTGGGGGTAAACCCCACTTTTGGTGTTTATAGGCCAGTTAACCCTTTCCGGAAAAAGGCAACATCATGACAAAAGAACAACTTGAAAGCAACACCTTCACCAAATATGCTGCGGGTTTGATGCAAGAAGAAGAATTAAAAAAATTGGAGGACTGGCTCAAGAAAAATCCCCAATTCAAACCCACATTGGCCATCATCAAACAACAAGTTTCGGCCATGATGCTTCCACAATTAATGCACTAATCCAATGGACAATTCCAACAACAAACCCCACATCGATAGCGAATTCCAAGAAATATGGGATCGCGCCGGGGATTATACCTATTCCTTTGCCGCTGACAATGACAAAGCCTGGGAACAATTCCAAGCCGCTCGTCAAGAAAAGCACACAGTAAAACCATTCTCCGTTTGGAAAAATACGCGACAGGTATGGCGCGTAGCTGCAGCCATCACCTTACTGGCAATTGGCGGTTGGGCATTCTGGTTCAATCAACAAAAAACCGCCATCTTGGACGCTGGAAATGTCGCTACATTGAATGCGCAAGTGAAGCAAATCACATTGAAAGACGGCAGTACCATCACATTGAACGCCAATTCCCGTGTGACATATTCACTAACCAAAAACAGCCGAAACATCGAACTTGAGGGCATGGCCCATTTTGAAGTAGCGAAAAATCCCAATGCCCCTTTCGTAATCAAAAGCGGAAACAATCAAGTCACTGTTTTGGGCACCGGTTTTGATGTTCGCTCCTACAGCAACAAACCCCTCCAAGTCTCTGTAAATCATGGAAAAGTGCGTGTAGAAAAAATGGCCAACAATTCTGGTACTTTGTTGGAATCTGCCATCCTTACACAAGGAATGCGTGCCACTGAAAATCCTGATCTCAAAACAAAAAAGGAGTCCATTTTTCTCGTAGAAACCCATGTGAATCTCGATGCAGTAAACTGGCGTCAAGGTAAACTTGCATTCAATAACGCTCCCCTGACTGAAGTAATATCAGCCATAGAGACGCGCTACAATGTAAAAATTAGCGTCTTGGGCAATGCACCCAAAGCCCTGAGAAACAACAATCATCCAACTTTGACGGCTGAATTCAACCAAAACCAAGACCTGAATTCGGTTTGCAGTATCATCGGACAAGCGCTCGAAATCACTTTGTCCGTAGACCGCTAATACAATTAGGGAATTTACCCCGCCTCGGGCAACGACAAAAGCTGTTTTGTTTTCAATAACTTTGTTATTGTGGTAATTCAACGGCTTATATCTCGACAATTGTGCTTGGCATTCATTTGCCTCATCACAACATTGTCGTTGAACGCCCAACAATCTTTGGTAACAGCCTCATTACCAACTGCTACGCCACCCACTTCTCAATTGTATTTTACCCCAAATGTTGGACAGTGGCCAGATGAAAATCCCAGTATTGCACAGGCGGTGATTCCCGGTGGTGCGATCTTCATCACAAAGGAAGGACTTCGCATTCTCACAGAAGGAGCCAACAACATTGAAAGGAAACACCAAATACACCATTATAAAGGCAAAGACACCCAGTTTACCTTAGCCTTCCACGTAACAGATATTGAATTTCATCACGCACAACCTCCCACAGAGGTGGTTTTCCAAGAACCCGCTTCATGGAAAGAAAATTACTTTCTAGGCCATGAAAGCAGTCGATGGACTTCCGTTACCCCAGCCCAAAGAGTCACACTCAAAAA
This sequence comes from Bacteroidia bacterium, assembly GCA_023258655.1. Taxonomy (GTDB): domain Bacteria; phylum Bacteroidota; class Bacteroidia; order NS11-12g; family UBA955; genus UBA955. The sequence continues at coordinate 3,558 of JALQWO010000006.1, read as the reverse complement.
CCTCTATCCCGGTATCGACATTGCCATCTACTTCCAACAACAAACCTTAGAGTTTGACTGGATTATCCACCCTGGTGCAGATCCGTCACTCATCGGCCTCAAGGTAGATCATCAAACCGAGGTATCACTATTCAAAAACACCCTTAACCTAAATACATCGGTAGGTAGTTTCCAAATCCATGCCCCAAAAGCTTATCAAAGCCATCCCCTGAGAAAAAAGAATCACCCCGTCGCGTGCAAATACTCGGTTTCTAACAATACCATCAAACTGCAGGTAGGCAAATACGATTCCAACAGCCCCCTGACCATTGACCCCATCTTGGTTTTCAGTACTTACAGTGGGTCGCAAGGCGATAATTTTGGTTTCACCGCAACTTATGATACCAGTGGATGCTTGTATGCCGGAGGAATTGTGGATGCATACTCCCGCAAATATCCAGTAACAACTGGCGCCTTTCAAACCACCTATGGCGGAGGAGGTATGGGCGCACCGCCTGTTCAACTTCCCTGCGACATTTCCATCAGCAAATATTCTCCCGATGGCAGCAAACTGCTATTCGCCACATACATGGGTGGGGACGATGATGAATACCCCCATTCCCTTTGCGTAGACCCCTACAACAATCTTCTCATATTCGGAACAACCCTGTCTTATAACTTTCCCGTACATCCCGATTCAGCGGCATTTCTGAATCATCGCGGCGATTATGATATCTTCGTCAACAAACTCAGCAGCGATGGTTCAACCCTGTTGGGAGGTACCTTCATTGGTGGGAGTGACGCCGATGGATTTCAAACAGAATCCCCCTTTACTGCCCTCGTTTACAACTATGCCGATAACTACCGTGGCGATGTTACTACCGACGACGTTGGAAATATTTACATAGCCACTTGTACTAGATCCAACAACTTCCCTACCACCCCAGGTGCATTACAATCAAAACCCATAGGCGTTACAGATGCTGCCATCCTCTGTCTCAATAACAACCTCTCCAAACTTAAATGGGCAACCCTAATGGGAGGAACCAATGACGACGCCGCTTATTCAATCAAAGTGGATGACTCGGCGCATTTGTATGTTGGCGGCGGAACACTTTCCAGCAACTTTCCCATGATGGGCAATGGCTACCAAAAATCCCCAAATGGTAGCATCGATGGATTTATCGCTCAGTTTAACAAGAATACCGGGAAATACGATGTGGGCACCTATTGGGGTAGCACAGATTATGACCAAATTTATTTTATTGATCTCGATATCAGTAACAAGGTTTATTTCACTGGGCAAACTGAAGGACAAATAACCCGAAGCCCCGGCACTTACGGAAAAAACAATACATCTCAGTTTATTGGGCGTTTTAGCAACGACCTAAAAACCCTCGAGTTCGTCACCACTTTCGGGAATCGCACCTCCGGCATTCCTGAACTGAGTCCCTCAGCGTTCATGGTTGATAATTGCTACAACATCTATTTCAGTGGGTGGGGTTCTAACATCGGCGTGGGCAATGCGGGAACCACCGGTGGACTGCCCATCACCAGCGATGCGCACCAAAAAACCACCGACAACAACGATTTCTACCTCATCGTATTGGGCAAAGATGCCAAAACCCTCAAATACGCCTCCTACTTCGGTGGCAATCTTTCCGATGACCACGTCGATGGCGGAACTTCTCGTTTCGATAACCGGGGCATCATCTATCAGAGCGTATGTGCAAGCTGCCCAAACAGACCACCCGGTTTGAACGATTTTCCCACTTCTCCTACCAAAGTGGCTTTTAAAAATAACGTGAGCATCCGATGTTCCAATGCCAGCTTCAAATTGGATTTCCGGTTGGGATACTCTGTGGATGCCCTATTTGTGGCCAAGCCAGAAACCATTTGCTTGAATAAATCCATCGCCTTTCAGCCCATCCATCGATTCAATGGCACCTACCGATGGGATTTTGGCGACGGCGATACCTCTCATCAATTCAGCCCAGAACACCTTTACCGTGACACCGGAACCTATACTGTAAAGCTCACGGTCACGGACTCCAATAGCTGCAACGCTACCGCCACCTACAGCAAAAAAGTCCGCATCACGCTGTCGCCCAAAGCCGCAATTTCTGCCGAATTCATACCCTGTAAACCAGGCGTTAATCTCATTTTGGATATCACCAATGGCGATAGTATCCTATGGGATTTCGGCGACGGCACACCCATACAAAGAACCACTGGCAACGGTGTAGTAAAGCGAAATTATCAATATACTGCAGGACAATACACCACGAAAGTGATCATAAAAAACGCAAGCTCAGGTTGTACCGACTCACTTTCACTGCCCCTGCAAATCAACAGCGACAGTACCCATGAAGTAAAAATTGCCAACGTCTTTACACCCGGAAACAACGACGGCAAAAATGACTGCTTCCGCGTATACGGTATATCTACCTCCTGCGAAGAAGCGGAACTGCGTATATTCAATCGCTACGGAGAGAGAATATTCTTCACCAAAAATTTAGATGAGTGTTGGAACGGCCGCGTAAACAACGAAGGACCCATCCTTCCTGCAGGAACCTATTTCTATCAACTCGACATTATCAAAAGCCCCTACATTCCCAGTCCAAAACTGTACAATGGGGTCATTGAGCTCATTCGTTAAGCAACGCTCTCGGCTTCAACTTCTGGCGCAATCTTCTTCACCAAACCTTGTAACACTTTACCAGGTCCAACTTCCGTGAATTTTATCGCTCCATCAGCAACCATGGACTTAACACTCTGTGTCCAACGAACGGGAGCGGTCAATTGCGCCACCAAATTGCGCTTGATCTCTTCCTGATCCATCACAGCGGACGCTGTCACATTCTGGTAAATCGCACACCTGGGTGCAACAATCTCAGTGGCCTCAATGGCTTTCGCCAATTTTTCACGAGCCGGCTCCATCAATGGACTGTGAAAAGCACCTCCCACAGGTAATATCAATGCCCGTTTTGCACCCGCCGCCTTCATACCCTCGCAGGCTGCTTCAACTGCCGCATAAGCACCCGATATCACCAGTTGGCCCGGACAGTTATAATTCGCAGGAACTACCACTCCTTCTATCTCCGCACATACTGACTCCACTTTTTCATCGTCCAAAGCCAACACAGCCGCCATGGTGCCCGATTCCAATTCACAAGCCTCTTGCATCGCCAAAGCGCGCTGCTCAACCAATTTCAAACCATATTGGATAAAAAGGTCGTGCGCCTGTTGTAAAATCCGGGATGCCGTATCGTTAGTCATGTTCATTTCGCGCCGCAAAACTATGGAAACTTTTAGTGTAATCAAAGTTTTCTGTCTATTAATTTAAAAGGGAACAATAATCAACCCAAATGGAATCAACATTAAAAGGAACCGCTTAAAAGCAATGCATCCTCCAAACAACGAATCATAAACCATAAACTTGTTTGAACTATTATTTACATTTGCTTTCAAATCTTCACCATGACAAACAAATTCGAATACAAAAAGGCGTTGCAGTATTTCTTACAGGGCTTGCTGGTACTGGCGCCTGTACTGATCACGTTTTATGTGCTGTTCTCC
>JALQWO010000069.1 GCA_023258655.1 Bacteroidia bacterium | reverse complement strand
AGAAGCGATGTCCTTCACAAGCCAATTCCAGTCTGCGTTCATTCCATATATCAGACACCAAAGTCTGTCCAGACGAAGTAACGTCCGACAAATTCACACGCTTTCTCACCAAATTCAAATAGGTTTTGGCCTTGTTTTCATCGGGCGATGCTTTCCGTGCGTTTGCTTCTGCAGCCATCAACAACACATCCGCATAGCGAATCACCTTGTAGTTCACCGGACTTGTCAAGTCATTGTCTGGCAGTCCGATTTCTGTCTGACGTTTGATGTACTTGTTGTTGTAGTAGCCCGTATGTCCACCCGCCCCTTTGGCATAAGTGATATCACCCGGTTTGGGTTGCTTGGCGATAAACGCATCGATATCCAAAATTGTGGCATCCCTGCGAACATCTGTGGCAGCGAATGCATCGTACAAATTCTTGGTTGGCAAATTGTAACTATTGCCATCGCCGTAAATGGGACCATTATACTGGCGAATTCCTTGGAATCCGGGACCCGCATTGCCTTCCAAACAGATCAAGCAACCATAGCTACCGCCTTCGGCACCTGTATACTCCACATCAAACACGGTCTCTTTGTGTCCTTCGTTCGCCACCGTGAAGAGCTGATTAAAGTTCGGAATCAAGGTATACAGATTCTGATCTATCAACGTCTGAAAGGTGGTTGCCGCCTCGTCAAATTTGTCTTGATACAAATACACTTTGCCCAACAACGCCATCGCTGCCCCTTTGGTAATCCGCCCTTTTTCGGCAGCGGTCCAATCCAATTTGGATACGGCATAGCTCAAATCTGCTTCAATCTGCTTGTATACCTCCGCTTTGGGGGTTCTGTCAAGGGTTGTTACTTGGTCAGCACCCAATCGCTTGTCGACCACCAAAGGCACATCGCCGAAGAACTTCACCAATTCGAAATAGTAGAACGCACGCAAGAACGAAGCCTGGGCCAAGATTTTCTCTTTTCCCTGGAAATCGATCTTGTTTTTGTTCTCCATGATGAAATTTACCCGGGTGATGCCCGCGTAATTCCAACGAAATACATTGCGCAATTCTTGGTTCACGGCCACATGGCTCATGTCGTCGATCTCGTGCAAGCCCTTTGTATCCGTCACACTCTCACCACCCGCGATGGTATTGTCTGAGGCGATTTCGCCGATCCAAACCGACATGAAAGAACCTTGCAACAAATCATAGGCACCAGTTAAAGCGCGTTCGTAGTCCACTGGGGTATTGAAAAAATTATCTGCATCCTGGGTGTAGGCAGGGTCTACATCCAAAAACTTCTCACAGCCAAATTGTGGCAAGAGGAGCAATCCACCCAACAGGGTTGTTAAAATTGTCTTTTTCATCATTAAAAGCGAATTGAGAAGCCCAACATGATGGTTCTAGCCTGGGGATAGAAACCGTTGTCAATGCCCGCACCCAAGGCGCCACCAACCGACCCTAGATCGGGATCGTAGCCCATGTATTTGGTGAGGGTGTAAAGGTTATTGGCCGACAAATAAATGCGCAAGCCCGTCATTTTCAATTTTTCCAAACGCTGACCTTTCAACGTGTAGCCGATTTGCAAATTGCGCAAACGCAAGAAAGATCCATCTTCTACATAGTAATCCGAGAAAACGTTATTGCGTGTCAATGCCGTTGTCAAACGCGGATTTTCATTTGTGCTATTTGGACCGGTCCAACGATTGATGGTATACGACAGTTGGTTGGCATAAGGTTGCTGACGCTCGTAGTTGCGCACGATTTTTTGTCCCACCGCCGCATACAACTGCATCGAAATATCCCAGCCTTTGCGTGAGAGACTCAGGTTGTAGCCCGCCGTGAACTTAGGCAATGGAGAACCCAACATTTTCTTGTCGCTATCGTCAGAGAAATTGATCACCCCGTCGCCGTTTTGGTCCTTGAAACGGAAATCACCCGGCTTTGCTCCCGCTTGTTTCACAGGGGCATTGTCAATTTCGGCCTGACTTTGGAATACGCCATCCGTCTCGTAACCCATGAAGAAACCGATGGGATAATCCTTTTGGAAACGGGAAGCAACGCCTCCACCCACTCCAAAAGCTGCACCGGGGATGAAATCAACACCCTTGGGTGTGCTCAAAACCACGTTTTTCAAATAGGCAAAGTTCAATCCCATGGAAACATTCCAGCGCTTTTTCATCGCCCCTTGGTATTGAATATCCATCTCCACCCCACTGTTCGATACATCTCCCGCATTGATGATGGGAGGGTAACTACCCGGACCCGCAGTTCCCAAAACCCCAGACACCTCTGGCTGGAACAACAAATCCTTGGTACGCTTCACGAAATAGTTGAGGGTTGTGGTAAAATGTCGGCCGATGTTCATATCAGCACCCACGTTGAACTGAGAGGTAGACTCCCATTTTAAGTCGGGGTTGCTGGCGCGACCGATTGCCACTCCTTTTACGATGATATCATTAAACACATAATCGCCTTCGCCATTCAACAAACCGCGATAGGCAAAGTTCTCAATTTGGTCATTCCCGCTCACCCCGTAGCTCATGCGCAATTTTGCACTGCGCATCCATGGGATGTTGTAGAAATCTTCATCGGAAATCAACCAAGCACCTGACAAGGTTGGGAACCAACCCCATCTTGCGTTGGGACCGAATTTGCTTGATCCGTCGCGACGCAAAATGCCCGACAGGAAATAGCGATTTTTTACATTGTACTCACTGCGCACAAATGCCGAGAGCAATCGCTCTTTGAATTCCCATGAATACACGTTATTTAAGTATCCACCTGCAGCCAAGTTGGCAGAGATATCCGCAAACTCCACCGAATTATTGGGGATGTTATAGGCCGTTCCACCGAGGTAGTTACCGCGACGTTGGAACACAGAAATACCGGCAGTGGTCTTCAATTTGTTGCCATTGGCCAAGGCTTTTTGGTGGTTCAAAAATGATTCAAAATTCAAATCCCCGTAGGTTGCACGTCCTTCAGACACAGAAGCACCGCGCTCAATTTTTACATCGGGAGCAATTTCCACCATGGTGGGATCCAGATTCGCATTTAAGGCCGTATTCTGTGCTTTTCCAGGACCAAACCATACAAGGGGAGAAAACGCTTTGTTATCAACCAAGGCATAGTTGTAGTTAAAGCGGTTTGTGAACGACAAATTGTCGTTGATTTCCGCGGTTAGCTCTTGCTTACCAACAAACTTATTAACCCAAGCCCAGTTAAATGTATTTTCCATTTGGGCGAAGGGGTTAATGATGTCAGCCACTTCTTCCAAATAGGTGTATTTGCCATTGGATCCGCGGATGGGATCGGTAGGGAAAGCATTGATGGTGTTGTAAAGCACACTGCCGATACCGTTTTCAGGCAATGCAGAGCGCTTCTCATTCGTATACAAAAACACACTGCTGTATTTCCATTTGTCGGAAAGTCGGGTGTCAAAGTTGGCGCGACCGTTTAAACGGTTAAAGTTCGCCTTCTGCAATCCTACGATACCTTGCTGATCGTAAACGCTACCACCCAAAGAATAGGTTGTTTTGTCGTTTCCACCACTCACCGAAACATTGTATTGGTATACAGGGGCCAATTTGAAAATTGAATCCTGCCAGTTGGTGCCTTCACCCAAAGAAGTGTTTTTGAACGGCATAGGTTCACCGCCAGCAGCGAACATCTCATTCTTCAGTACAGCATATTCCCGCGCATTCAACAAATCCAATTTCTTGGCTGTTTGCTGAAGCCCTTGAAAACCGGAAATTTCCCAACGAGGAGCCGATTTCAACTGTCCTTTTTTGGTCTCTACGATGATTACGCCATTGGCAGCCCGCACGCCATAAATACCCGCAGTGGCATCTTTCAACACGTTGATTGAAGCAATATCATTGGGGTTGAGCGCATTCAAGCCTTCGCTATCGTACACAACACCATCCACCAAAATCAGCGGATCGTTGTCGCCAAATGTGCTTAATCCACGAATCCGTATACTGGAGGTACCGCCGGGAGAGCCCGAGTTGGTACTTACCACTACGCCCGGGATCTGTCCTTGTAGGGCTTGGTCCATTCGCGGAATGTTCAACTTCTCCAGGGACTGACCTTTCAACGAGGAGTTGGCACCGGTAAATTCTTTTTTTGTGGCCTTGCCATAACCAATGATCAAAACATCATCCATCCTTCCGGAGGTGTCTGAACCGTTGGTTTGACCATGTAATGCCGTTCCGTAAAGGGCACAGCAAGCCACGACGCATTGTAACGACAATCGCATTGTTTTCGTAAATGGGGTTTGTGAAAATTAAGAAAAAAAAGGGGGTGTTGCCACCCCCCAATATAAACTATGAAAAAATTATTGCTTGATAAAGCGCTGAACAGCAGTGCCTTCGTTGGTTTCAACTGAAATCAAATAAGCACCAGCAGCCAATTGGTCTGCCGCAATGCGGGCGTTGCTGTTTTTCACAGAAACTTCGCTAACCACCTGACCGCTCAAGTTCATCACACGAACGGTGTTGATTATACCGCCATTGGCCAAGATCACGTTGAAGTCTCCGTTGCTGGGGTTGGGGTATACCACCAAACCATTTACAACTTGGGTCTTCACACCGCTCACTGGACGTGTGGTCTTCACCAATTCGAAATGCCAGTATGCACCGTTTCCGATTCCAATGTCAACCAACATGGTATCAGCTACGATTTGTGTTTCATAAATCAAGGTATCTTTTGCGTTGGCTGGAGCAGACAATTCACCACCATTATAGGCTTTGGGCAATCCCAAGAAGGATCCTTTACCAACCAAAGTAATGGTTCCCTTGTTTTTGTCGGCTTTCCACTTACCAGCATTTGCACCATCAAAAGGAGCTACAGGCGTTCCGCAAGCGAAAGAACCACCTTGCCAACCTTCCAAGAAGGTAGAACCCTGGAACTCGTTTTGGAATGTACCATCTGCATTGAAGTTGAAAATGTCATCGTACTGACATGCACGCACACCGGTAATCTCAGCAGCAGGCACTTTCCACCAAGCGAAGTCGCCCTTGGCAGGACCCACAGCCATAGAAGTAGATACGGGACGCAACTTCCACAAACCTGTTGGATCCAATGGAGGCATCTTTTTCACAAATTCAAAGTGCCAGTATCCACCACCAATGGAAATATCCAAAGACATGTTGGTACCGTTAATTGCCACTTCATAAGTAATAGAATCTTTGGCATCTGCTACTTTGGAAAGCTCACCACCGTTGTATGCCTTTGGCAAACCGGCGAAAGCACCCTTACCATACAACGTCACCGTACCTTTGGTTGCATTGTATTTGTAGGTGTAGCTACCTGCGCCATCAAATGGAGCCACAGGACTTCCACAAGCGAAAGAGCCACCCATCCAACCCTCAACGAAAGTTGAACCTTGGAAATTCATTTTGTAGGTTCCGTCAGCATTGAAAACGAATTCATCATCGTACTGACATGCACGCACGCTGGTAATTTCAGCAGCAGGCACTTTCCACCAACCAAAATCACCTTTGGCAGGACCTACTGCCAAAGAAGTTTCTACTGGCGACAATGTCCATGTACCAGCAATTTGGGCCAAGCTGCTTCCAACGAGGGCGGCGAACACGGCGAGAGTAGTTATTTTTTTCATTTGAATTAGATTTTATTGGGTCAAATATAACCGAATAATTGAGTTATGGTAATTTCAACAATAACTTTTTGTACACTTTTTTATTTTGTTGTGTTTTAGATAGCCACAAATTCAACAAAAAGGGTCGTTCAGTGCCAAACGAAAAGGCATATTCCAAAAAAATCAAAAACAATAACCATAAAATGTCATAGAATTGTCATAAAAATAATATCCTTTTCCCAATAAAAAAAATCAAAGTCTATTAAACCAAAGGGTGAAAAAAGTCGTCTACCTGTCATATTGTACTATTGACAAAATCCATAACATGATGCGAAAACCATTACTCACCCTCCTTATTTGCCTAATTTCAAACACCCTTTCCCTCAAAGCACAATCCCCAAACATCATTCTAGGTCGACCCACCGATACTTCCATCACGGCCTCGGTCCAATTTACCCAAGACCTTGAGTTTTACATCGAATATGGCACACAGCCCAATACCTACACCCATACTACCCCCACCCTCAGCCATAAGGCTATTCAGCCCGACGAAGTAGACCTCCACAACCTATTCCCCAATACGCGGTATTACTATCGGGTACAGTCCAAACTACCCACAAAATCAACCTTCACGCCTTCGCCAGAATACAATTTCCATACGCAACGCCCCCCAGGATCGGCCTTTACCTTTACCATCGAAGCGGATGAGCACCTGTACGACAAAAAGGGCATTGCCAACATGTATAAAGTCACCCTGGCAAACCAAGCCAAAGACAAACCAGATTTCATGTTGTCGTTGGGCGATATTTTTGGCGACGACCATTATCCATTCACCATCACAACTGCTGAAATCGATGCACTTCACAAAGACTATCGTCCCTTTCTAGGAGCCATCACCCACTCCATTCCATTCTACGTTTGCTTGGGAAACCACGAGGGCGAAATGGACTATTACCTCCTCAAAAACCCTGGTAATAACCTGGCCCACCACAGTACCTATTACCGCAAGTACTATTACCCCAATCCCTATCCCAATGGATTCTATAGTGGAAATACCGCCAAGGAACCCTATGGCATTGACTTACCCGAAAATTACTATGCTTGGACCTGGGGCGATGCACTTTTCGTGGTTATGGATGTCTACCGCGATCAATGCGATACTTCGGCCAAACCCGGAGGCTGGGCCTGGTCGCTCGGCAAACCTCAGTACGACTGGCTGAAATCCACATTGGAAGGCAGTACAGCCAAACACAAATTGGTCTTCGCCCACCACGTTTCGGGCCAAGGCAGGGGCGCCATCGTGCAAGCCAAATATTACGAGTGGGGAGGCCTCGACAAAAACAACACCAACACCTTCGCCACCAAAAGACCCGGATGGGCCAAACCCATTCACAAATTGTTTGTAGACAACGGCGTAGATATATTCTTTCAAGGTCACGACCACCTTTTCGCCCATGAAATCATGGATGGCGTCACCTACCAGGAAGTTCCCATGCCCAGCGACTCCACCTACATGATTGGCAAACTCGCCAACGCCGATGCCTACACCTCAGACACCCTCGATGGTACCGGACACATCCGCGTAACCGTCAATAACGCTTGCATTACCGTAGATTACATCAAAGCCTACCTCCCCAAAGACACCCTCGATGGCAAACACAAAAATGGAGAGATTGCCTTTTCCTACACCGTGGGAGACTGCAGTATGGGCACTGAAAAACCCCAAAACGCAACCATTAAAATACAGCCCAACCCAGCCAATGAGCGCCTGCTCGTGCAATACCCCACCCACTGGACCTCCGCCCAAATTCATTTATTCAATACACAAGGACAATTAATCCTCACCACCAACAACCCAGAAATCAATACCCAAACCATACCCGCTGGAATGTATTACCTCTCAGTTCGGTCAAACAATCAACAACTCACAGAAAAAGTCATCATCCAACACCCCTAATCTACCATGAAAAAGTCACTACTCACCCTTGGATTTTGCCTTGGATTCCATTACTCCTCCGTTCTTCAAGCGCAAAAATTGGTGCATACCGAATTGCTTGGACGTCCTACCGACAAAGAAATCACCCTCCAAATCTCCTTCAGCGATAGCGCAGAAGCCTGCGTTCGATACGGCACTTCCTCAGGCAATCTCACCCAACAAACCAGTTGGCAGTTGATGCGGGTAGGCGATCCCACCGAAATCATCGTCAACAACCTCACACCCAACAAACAATATTTTTATCGTTTGGTCTATCGCAAGCCCAATACGACCAATGAAACACAGCGACCCGAATACACTTTTCACACCCAACGACCATCGAACGAAAGTTTCACCTTTGTGGTGCAAGCCGATCCCCACTTGGATGTGTTGAGCGATACCAACGTGTACAAACGCTGCTTACAAAACCAACTGGAAGACAAACCAGATTTCATGATAGACCTCGGAGACATCATCATGACCGATAAATTGGTTCGGGCCGGGAGCAAAGTGGTCACCCATGACACCATCATATACCGAAACCACCTGCTCAGACGATACTATGAAACCATCACGCATTCGGTGCCCCTTTATATCGCGATTGGCAATCACGAAGCCGAAAATGGTTGGTATTTGAATGGCACAGCCAACAACATGGCCGTATGGGGAACCAACGAGAGAAACAAATATTTCATCAATCCCAAACCCGATGGATTTTATACCGGTGATCCCAACTCTTATCCCTTTGTTGGACAGCGACAGAGTTATTACGCATGGACTTGGGGCGAT
>JALQWO010000068.1:4162-8540 GCA_023258655.1 Bacteroidia bacterium | reverse complement strand
TCATTGAATACCTACACCGGTAAAAAGTTGGTATTGTATTTCTACCCCAAAGACGACACCCCCGGTTGTACGGCCGAGGCATGCAGTTTGCGCGACAACTATGAAGCCCTTTTGGCACAAGGCTATGCCATTTTGGGTGTGAGTCCGGATACCGAAGCAAAGCATCAAAAATTCATCGACAAATACAATCTGCCCTTTGACTTATTGGCAGATACCGACAATGCCGTAGCGTTGGCTTATGGCGTTTGGGTAGAAAAAAGCATGTATGGCAGAAAATACATGGGGATTGCGCGCACCACATTTGTGATCGATGAGAAAGGCAACTTGGCGGAGATCATCGAAAAAGTGGATACCAAAAACCACGCAAACCAAATCATTAAATAAACAGAATGACAGCAGGACAATCGCCCATCGGGATCGTTGGAAGTGGCAGTTGGGCCACCGCATTGATGAAAATGATATCCGATGGGGGTCGTCCCGTGAAGTGGTGGATTCGCAACCCTGAAAAGGCTTCTTATATCGAATCCCACTTGCACAATCCCGATTATCTTTCCAGTGTGGAGGTTCATCCGAAATGGGTACATATCTGCACAGATTTACAAGAGGTGGTAAACACTTGTGAAATCATCATTTTGGCCATTCCTTCTGCCTTCTTACATCAGGGACTTCAGGGCATCACATTGCCTACCCAAAACACCTATGTTTCGGCCATCAAAGGAATCGAGCCGAATACGCAATTGGTGATGGCCAAGTATTTGGAATTACACCATCATATTCCCGCCAATCAGATTGCCATCATTACGGGGCCCTGCCATGCTGAAGAAGTGGCCGCCGAGAAATTGTCCTACCTCACGGTGGCAGCCAATCAATTGGAAGTCGCCGAGAAGATCAAACAATTTTTGGTTGGCACTTACATCAAAGTCAAATGCAGCAGCGACTTGATGGGGGCGGAATACGCTGCGGTGATGAAGAATATTTACGCCATAGGTGCAGGGATAGCGCATGGTTTGGGTTATGGCGACAATTTTCTCGCCTTGTACACCAGTTGTGCCATCCGCGAGATGGAATCTTTCCTGAATGCACTAGACCCAAATGTAGAGAGGGATGTTAACGAGGCGGCTTATTTGGGCGATTTGTTGGTGACCTGTTATTCCCAATTCAGTAGAAACCGAACTTTTGGGAACATGTTGGGCAAAGGCTATTCAGTGAAAGCGGCGCAATTGGAGATGAACATGGTTGCGGAAGGCTACTATGCATCGAAATTGGTGTATGAAAAGAGCAGCAAGCGGGGATTGGCGCTTCCGATTGCCGACGCTGTGTATCAGGTCATATATGAAAATGCCAACGCCAAAAAAACATTTGGGGTGCTGAGTGAGAAGAGCTTGCGTTGAGGATTTTATGTAGACACTGAACCTGCAGTAACTACAATTTTACCCATTCCCCCATTGGCGAACCAAACAAAAGCTTGGTAACTTTGTACCTTTATAACGAGCATGGGATTCAAGATTTATACAAAGGCAGGGGATGATGGAAAAACGGGATTGATTGGTGGTGAGCGCGTTTCCAAACATCATATCAGGGTGGAGAGTTATGGCACTGTGGACGAACTCAACAGCCACATTGGTATGATTCGCTGCCATGTGAAAGGCGAGCAAGAAGAGATTTTATTGGCAGAAGTACAGAACGATTTGTTTACGATTGGGTCATTCTTGGCTTCGGCTCCAGGCTCCAGCATTTCACTACCCGCATTGGGAGAAGAAAAGATCGGTCGGCTGGAATCAGAAATAGACCGACTTACTGCAGTATTGCCGGAATTGAAGAATTTCATCTTACCGGGTGGTTCCATTCAGGGGGCACAGGCCCATGTTGCGCGTTGTGTTTGTCGGAGAGCCGAAAGATTGGTTGTCCACCTACGCGACATTGAGGATGTACCAGGGTTTGTCGTGAAGTACCTCAACCGCCTCAGCGATTATTTGTTTACGCTGGCTCGTTTTCTGGACCACAAGAATGGCGGAGAAGAGATTATCTGGAAGGCAGAAAAATAATTGGTCGTTTACAAAAAAAGTGATTCTCCAAAGTTGACCGAATAAAATTTAATACTACATTTGTTACAACAAATATAAACATGAAAGCAAATATATTTTACACCGGAATTGCAGCAGTAGCCTTAGTTATGGGCTCTTGCAGCAGCAACGCCACTGAGGCTTCAGGGGCAGATTCAGTAGCTCAAGCAGATTCTACTATGACGACTTACTTCGTTGATGCCGCATCAAGTAACATCGTTTGGTTTGGAACTCATGCCGTGGGAACAGGTGACCACAATGGAACCATCAACATCAAAGAAGGTAACTTGGTCATTGACAATGGCAACATTGAAGCGGGTTCTTTTGTCATCGACATGGCAACCATCAAATGCACCGATTCTTTGCCTGCAGAATACTTGACCAAATTGCATGGTCACTTGGCTGCAGAAGATTTCTTTAACACCGCCAAATTCCCAACCGCCAAATTTGAAATCACCCAATGTGAAGCAAAAGCAGATGGTGAGAACACCCACTTCATCAGCGGAAATTTGACTTTGCGCGATTCTACCAAGAACATTTCTTTCCCAGCGAAAGTCACGGTAGCCGATGGTGTTACTGCCACTGCCAAAGTAGTAATCAACCGCTTGGATTGGGGCATCAACTACGACAAAGACAACATGACTTTGGCTGAAGCCGCTCAGAAGAAATTGAAAAACGGGGTTGTCAGCAAGGACATCACCTTGAACATTTCTTTGACTGCGAAGAAGTAATTCAGAAGGCCGGCACTGGAGCGATAGATCCAGAACATCTTTCAACAAAAATTCAGACCCATTGGGCAGACTGAGGCCCATCGGGCAGATGTAGACCCGTAGGGCAAATGTAGACTCATAGGGCAACTACATTACAACAATAAAAAGTTAGGGGGCCGCGCAGCGGCCCCCTAACTTTTTACTTCAAAAATTTTTCCGAATCCATCAAGCCATCCGGCGGTTCCCCACCCAAACGAACCTGCGGTTCACGTATTGTGCATCCGTAAATGAAGCATTTCCACTGGGGTTACCGCCTGTTACGTGGAAATCACTAAACGCCGCGTGCTGATTCACAAATGCCGCCCCACCGAAATTGAAACTCACCGGTGTAAAGGCCGCATTCATCCCCTCTTCTACCCGATCCATGAAAGCATCATCCGTGCTATAACAAGAACAAGTTATTGCACCCAAAGTCGATGCACATTCCTGCGCCAAAGCCAAACTGTGTTCTGCACTGTCGGTCTTGATTACAAAAACAATCGGACCAAAACACTCATGTTTCCATTGAGCAACATCCGCAGCATTCACCGCAATCACAGCGGGAGATGCCGTTCGCGCATCGGGGAACTCGGGATTTTCAATGGGGTTTGACGCCAAAACCACCGATGATCCTGCCGCTGCCTCCACCGACTTCACACGCTGAGATGTTGTATCGTTCTGAATCGCACCCAATGTACCTGCACCCATTTTGGGATTTTCCGCCAACCCTTTTACCGCCTGGGCAATACCCGCCACAACTTCGTCGTAAGACAAACGACCTTCTGCCGTTGCAATGCCATCTGCCGAAACAAAGATGTTCTGTGGCGCCGTGCACATTTGTCCACTGTACAAACTTGCAGCAAATGCGAGATTCCCAAATACAGCTGCAGGGTCTTTCGCACCCTCCAAAATCACCGAGTTCACACCCGCCTTCTCAGTGAAAACGGTTTTCCCCTCCAAAGACTCTATGTAGTCGCCAAAGGCGGAACCACCCGTATAATCAATCAACTTCACAGCCTCATTCTCCGCCAATTGCTTGGTAATGGGACTGTCCAAGGTATCTACGCCCAATTGCACCACCGTTTCTGGCAAGCCAGCGGCCCGCAGGGCCGCCTGCATCTCGGCAACCACCATGGCGATGGGCAATACACTCTTGGGATGAGGCTTCACAATGCTCGCATTCCCGGTCATCAAACTACCAAACAATCCCGGAACAGTATTCCAAGTGGGAAAAGTTGAACAGCCAATCACCAAAGCAATCCCCTTGGGCACCGCTTTGTAATTCTTCTTCAACTGCAAATCGAATTTGCCCATGTTCTTCACCCAATCCACGGACTGAGGAAAACGTTGCAATTCGTGGTAGGCCATCGACAACACTTCCAAAGCACGATCATTGGCATGGGGACCACTCGCCTGAAAACTCATCATGAAACTCTGTCCCGTCGTGTGCATCGTGGCATACGCGATATCGAAAAACTTCACCGCCACGCGATCCAAGGCATCCAACAACACCGCCGCACGTTGATCTACCGTTGTTTTACCCCAAACCACTTGGGCATCCTTGGC
>JALQWO010000068.1:0-4062 GCA_023258655.1 Bacteroidia bacterium | reverse complement strand
CGATCCAAGGCATCCAACAACACCGCCGCACGTTGATCTACCGTTGTTTTACCCCAAACCACTTGGGCATCCTTGGCATGACGAATCAATGTGTCCGCGGAAAACTGGGGATACTGTATCCCGAGTCCGGTCATCATGTAGGGACTCACTTCCTCCCCTATCCAACCCTCACTGCCCGCTTGAGACAGGGCTGTAAAATTCTGTGTCAACAAAGCCTGAAATGCTGCCAATCCTTGCGCCATGCCATCTTCTGCATATGCGCGGGGCGATTCGGGCCAGGCCGCAAAATAAGTTCTCTCTTGCTGGGCTTGATAGGCCGCACTCAATCTCATTTGAATTGTATTTGTCATAAATTAATCTATATCAATATGTAAACGGTGAAACAACCGATGTATCAATGGCGCAAACATCACCCCCACTGAAGTCAAAAAAGCCACGCCACTGTAAATGGAGTATATCGTGGCGAATACTTTGGCGGAATCCGTAGTCAATACAACCACAGGCCCCATACCCGTCAAAATCATCGAAGCATTGTAGTAGGCATCGATCCATGCCAAATGGGCCAGATAGTGATACCCAATGGCCCCGAGACTCAACGACAACAAAATGAACAACAATCCGAAAACGCCAAACCAAACCATCCGACGGGAAAACTCACCCACGGAGGCCAATGCTTGTTTGCGTTTTTCGAATCTAATGGCCATTTACTTTACGCTTGTCCGGTGGGACCGCCAAAACCAAAAGGAACCGTGTGCGGTGGCAACCCGTTGCCTTCTTCCAATGATATTTCTCCGAAATGGTCTTCGTATCTACCCAAATTATCGCTCAGCGCCATCACCAATCGCTTGGCATGTTGCGGCGCCAAAATGATACGACTCTTGACCTTCCCCTTGGGAATCCCCGGCATCATTCGCACAAAATCAACGATAAACTCTGTTTGTGAGTGGGTAATGATGGCAAAATTGCTGTAAATCCCTTCGGCGATTTCTTCGGTCAACTCAATGTCCAACCCCGGGCCTTGTTCTTGATTGTCTTCCATGTTGTGGCTTTGCACAAAATTAAACCTTTTCGCCATTTTATCGTCTATCTTGCATATTGAAAGGCTTCACACCACAAAACCCCAATGAATCGCCCCTCGAAACAACCGATATGTTCAGCCTGGCTGTTGATTATCATGAACTTGGTCTTTGGCACTTCGCTTGCCCAAACCATCACTTGGTCCGAACACATCGCTCCTATCCTTTACGATAACTGCACACAATGCCACATTGACGGAGGTATCGCTCCGTTTTCTCTGGTGGGATACGACAAAGCAAAAAACCATGCGAATTCCATCGCTGCAGCAACCCAAAACCGCAGCATGCCACCGTGGCCGGCCGACCCAAAATACCGGAGATATGCCCATGAGCGCATCCTCAGCACGGAAGAAATTGAGCAGATTAGCCAATGGGCCAACAACAATGCACCCCAAGGCGACATCAGCAAGGCCCCAGCAGATCCTAAACCCACATCGGGCGCCAGCCTTTCTCAACCTACATTGAGTTTGAAAATGCCGAATTACACGGTGAATACCAGCAGCGATGAATACCGTTGTTTCGTGCTTCCATCCGGTTTTACGGCAGACCAATACCTCACCGCCATTGAAGTAGTTCCGGGCAACCGCAAAGTGGTGCACCATGTGTTGGTATTTTATGACACCAGCGGCATTCCCGCCCAAAAAGATCAGGCCGATCCAAAACCCGGATATCTCTCCTTCGGCGGAACAGGTTCACCTACTTCACAACTCATCGGGGTGTATGTCCCCGGTCAAGAACCCTACCAATTTCCCGATGGTCTTGGCGCGAAACTCCTTAAAAATGGCAGTATTATCCTGCAAATCCATTACCCCAGTTACGTCCAAAACGAGGTTGATAGCACACGCGTATTACTCAAGACCACTACAGAAACCTTGCGAAACATGATCATCGCCCCGGCAGTTAACCATGCACAATCACTGCAAAATGGACCGCTATATATTCCCGCCGATCAAACCAAAACCTTTGTTTCCAAATTTTCACTAAACAACACCCTAACCGTTTTTGCGGTGGCTCCCCACATGCATTTGGTGGGCAAGAGCATCAAGGCATTCAACGTCAATGGCAAAGACACCATACCGATCGTGAACATTCCCAATTGGGACTTCCATTGGCAGCGAACATACATCATGCGACAGCCCCTGATTTTCGCCAAAGGCAGCACCATTTGGGGAGAGGGATATTACGACAATACCGCACAAAACCCCAACAATCCCAACAGCCCTCCAGTGGCAGTATCCGCGGGCGAGGGAACCAAGGACGAAATGATGTTGGTGTATTTCTGGGTGGCCGGTTTTGTCCCAGGAGACGAGTTCAAAATAGTGGATTTCACCCCGTTGAAGAACATTTCCACTACAAAGATCGCGAAACAACATTGGATAAAAATTTATCCCAACCCCGGTCGCGGCAATCAATTGTGGCTGGAATCTCAGAATCCATGTATTGCCTACTCCGTGTTTGATGCAGCCGGGAAAATCGTCAAAAGCGGGGTTCCACTGTACGACAATCAACTATCGGGGACGATGATTCCAACCGCAGATATTCCTGCGGGTTATTACCAAATCATGATGCAGTTTGCTGACGGACAGCGGCAATCGCAATCATGGATAAAAAACTGATTTTACTTTACACAAATCACAGAAATCTCTACCAAAGCATCCTTTGGCAGTCGTGAAACTTGCACGGTTTCGCGGGCAGGATAATTCCCTTCGGTAAAAAATCCTCCATAAATCGCATTGACCTTGGGAAAATCATTCATGTCTTTCAGGAAAATCGAGGTTTTCACAACATGATTCCAATCCAATCCCGCTGCGGTGAGCAGGGCACCGATGTTCGACATCACACGTTTGGCTTGCACTTCTACATCGCTTTCACTGTCGAAGTTGCCAGTTTTGGGATCTAAGCCAATCTGGCCGGAAAAATAATAGGTATTACCTGCTTGAACAGCTTGGCTATACGGTCCGATGGGTTTTGGTGCATTTTCAGAATAAATGATGTGTCGCATGTTGTTTGATGTAATTTTGTAATTGCATGAAAATAGGAATATTGGCAAGCCCAGCAAAGCAAGCCGCATGGATGCGCAAGCAAACCCCTTCGATTTCCTTTTCATGGGTGCAAGATAACAAAGCCCATGAAGATTTCGACGTATTCGTTGATTTGGATTTCGACAATCATACAGAGAGGATCGTAGATTATTGCAGCAGCTCAAAGACCCTCTTTTTCTTGGGTGCGGTAAAATGCAACTTGGAATTGGCTTTTCATCAACATGGATTGAGCCTCGGCGGAGCCGAGGCCTCAGGGACAAAATTCATCGGCATCAACAACTTGTGTAGCTTCATTGAGCGCGATGTCCTAGAGTACAGCAATCCCATGAATATTGATTCGGACACCATTGCCAGCATTGCCTTACATCTTGGCTACCCCCAAACAGAATCTGTAAACAGTCGCGTTGGACTCATTACTCCCCGTGTTGTCTGCATGATCATCAACGAAGCATTCTATACCGTACAAGAGGGAACTGCCACGGAAAATGACATAGACCAAGCCATGCGTTTGGGCACCAATTACCCGATGGGGCCTTTTGAATGGTGCGAAAAAATCGGATTGATCGATGTGTATGAAACCCTGGAGGCATTGTATCAAGATACCCACGACGAACGTTATAAAATTTGCAGTCTACTCAAACAGCGATATTTACGCGGAATCTGATTTACGCGAGTCTCATATCCGCAGAGTCTGATACAAGTGGAGTTCGATATTCGCAGAATCTGATATACGCCGAGACTGATAGACGGCGAATGCCAAATACAAACGACTCAATATTTCTAGCTCACTACTCAAACAAAAAAGGCGCCTAAAAGGCGCCTTTTTTGAATCAACTAACTATAAAACGGAAGGGAATCCCTGCGAGTTATTTCTGAACAGTGATTTTCTTGGTCACTTGCTTGTCGCCTGATACAACCTGTACCAAGTACAAGCCGTTGCTCAA
>JALQWO010000067.1 GCA_023258655.1 Bacteroidia bacterium | reverse complement strand
ATTTGGCGCCAGGAATACCTTTGTTCCACTTCAAATTGGTGGTATCAGGGACCGTCTGATAGGGACTAAAGGTCTCATCATCCGATTGAACCTTGAATTTTATGGTTTCCCCTTCACATACTTTATAGGAATACGGACCATCAATGGTGGGTGCTTTGTTATACCCGCAATCATCTTTGACCACAATTTGCATATCCCTTCGGGTTTTCCCTACCCATCGCCAAACATTGTTTGTATCTCGCCGCCACTCGGTCATTTCCATAACCAATACCGCAACCTCATCACATTTTGTGGGTGTAAAAATCAAATCACCCGTTCCTGTGTCCATAAAGAAGCCACGGGGAGGCTTCGTCTTGGTATTGGGCGCACATTTGATGGTTGTGGGGGGTACACAATACGGTGTTAATGGATACTGAGATGTAAACGGACTCGAATAGGGTACCGAGGTATTTGGCGCGCTTGATAATGCTGGCACCATGCGGTAAGAAATTGAATCGTAATCAACGGTATCAATCGCTCCGTTGTTATAAAAATAAGCTTGGTTACAACATGCGTATCCCACCGGTACGTTCGACAGTTGAGGTGATGTATTACACTTGCTTTTGGTCTTGTTTACATTACACACGTTAATTGTGGCCGTAGTCCAAAAATCAGCCCAAGTTGCACCCGTTGTAATTGCGGCATTTCTGCAACATTGGTTATAAGCAAAAGTCAAATCACAATACGTACTGCCCAATCCTACGCCGGTAAAAGGGGACTTAGAAATATCAATATTCGCCTCGTATGTGTGTTCCTCTACCCCATCGCCGGTGTAGCTGGTATTGGTGGGAGAACATGGTGAACTCGCCGTGGAACACCTGGGTGTGATATCCCGAATACCTATCCTTGTCATAGAAATGGAATATCTCGAGGTAGAGGCTCCTTGGTTATTTCCCGCATACCAATACAACAAACTCCAGCTCGGAGGTGCACTAGCGCCGCGACAATCACGGTAAAACTTGATGATGATTTTATATTTTCCGCCACCCAAACATTGGTAGCCCATGTCTGACCCCATAACGTGATCCGCTTTTGCCGATGGGGCTAAAACGAAAGAAATGAAGACCAACAAGAAGATCTTAAACCCCTGTAAAAAATGATTTGGGAAGCGTTTTTTCATGATACGACAATTACGAAATTAATTGACTTTCACAGCAGTTACAAGCATTTTTATTTGCATTTTTCGCAACAAATGCCAAACTATTGCAAAGTACAAACAATTGACACGAAATTCCCGAGGAACGAAGCCTAGACCCTGCACCCATCGATAGTTATTGTTGTTTTAAATATCTACATATAAAATGAGATAAAATAGAATCGGATCAGATTACATCAGATGAGATCACCGAAAGTGAGACCGGGGATGTCGAATTAAAATTTCAACACTTGTTTCATGGTTTGCCAAACCATTTTTTTCATTTCTACATCACCACACATTGTAGAAAAGGCCGGAAAATGCAAGATCACACCCTTTTCGGTGGGTCTTGCCTTGTACAATGCCGGTATTTCCGCCATGTCTTGGTCGGTCCAAACAAAAATGACAGGAGAAAGTCTATCACCAAGCAATGCCGGGCTAAAACCCTTCTCTCCTATTACGCGTAATACCTCGATATCTTCGGCAATCACGGATTCTTGATTCACCTTCACTGCTGACATGAGTTTGTCGTAGGACGACTTTGTGGCCACATCCCAGTTGGCGTCGCAAGAGTCAAACAGCAAGTTGACGATGGTTAGTGTAATCATTTCTTCGGGGTTAGGGTCAGTCTCAGGCAATTTTTCTATTTCCTCTTTCTGCTGAGCAGGCGGAATTTCGCTTTGCAAAGACGCCTCCTCCACCAATTCCTGGCTTTTTGTTTCCAATTCATTCCCAATCATTTGCATGGGTTGACCCTGGCCTATTTCACCCTCACCAAAGTGGAAAACCCCCTTGGGAAATAGGTCGGTCAGCAACAAAGGATTTTCAACAAATTGGCGATTTTCTGACATCGGGAGTGAAATTGGTATAATTTTGTGCTAGATGAGTTTCGAAATTACGATTGAAAAAACACAAAACAGTAGAATCGGTCAATTTGACCCTGAAAATATTGGTTTTGGAAAGATTTTTACAGATCACATGTTTTTGGCACAATGGAATGGCAGCGAATGGACAAATGCCCGCATCGTTCCTTACGGCCCGCTCAGTTTGAGTCCAGCCACCAGTGCCATTCATTACGGTCAATCCATTTTCGAAGGCATGAAGGCATTTGCCCACAAAAAAACCGGCCAACCCTTGCTATTCCGTCCGCGTGAAAACTGGAAACGACTCAATCGCTCTGCAGAACGCATGGTGATGCCCGTTGTTCCAGAAGATTTGTTCATGGATGGACTGAAAAAATTGATTGAATTGGATGCGGCATGGGTACCGCAAACAGAAGGTGGATCATTATACATCAGACCCTACATGTTTGCTACGGACGATTTCATTGGGGTAAAACCCTCTGAAACTTACATGTTTGCCATCTTCTGCTGTCCTGTTGGCCCCTACTATACCAAAGCCCTAAAAATCAAAGTGGAGGAAGAATTCAGTCGCGCAGCCCCCGGTGGTGTGGGTTTCACCAAATGTGCAGGAAACTATGGCGCATCGATGTACCCAACCATGCGGGCGCAACAAGAAGGATACGATCAAGTTTTGTGGACTGATCCGATCACCCATACGCTGGTGGAAGAAACCGGCACTACCAATTTGTTCGCCGTATTTCACAATGAAGTCATCACCCCAAAATTGGGCAATACCCTATTGGCGGGAATCACGCGCGACAGTGTCATCCAAGGATTAAGGGAATTAGGGCATTCTGTCATAGAACGGGAGCTGTCTGTGGCAGAATTAAAAGATCGATTGGCGGCTGGTGAACTGAAAGAGATTTTTATCACGGGAACCGCAGCCACACTGATTCGAATTCAAGGTTTCGGCCATGCCTCAACCTATTATGAGGTACTCGAAAAAGGAGATACCCAGGTTTCGGATAGTATCAAATCTTGGCTCGATGGCATCCGTCACGGAGAAACCGAGGATGTATTTGGTTGGAACGAACCTGTTTAAGTTCGATTCAGCACATCCAAAGGACAGGCCAACTATTTAAAAATTGTGTAACACGCTCACACCAAAACCAGTGAGCGTTTTTCCACGAGTGACACCCGAATTGAGGTCGCGGAAGGCATGATGCATGAGGTTTGGCTCCAAAATCAACAACCAATCTTTGTAAATGGAAATGGTTGGACCCACCGCCAGTTTCACGTCCATGGTGAGGTTATGTTGGGTAGTGATCGCTGAATATTCAGTATTACTGAAGAAATCGCCAGACGTTTTGATTGTCATGCCTGGATTGAATTGCCCAGCCAGTCTCCACGCCATTTTGCCCAACATGAAGTGATATCGCGCTGCCAATGGAATGGCAAATTTGTCGATGCGATAATTCAAACTACCCACCGTCTCCACGCGCACTTGCGAATATGTTGTATCATAAACACGCACCGATTGCACCGGAGGAATCATTACCACAACATCGTAAGAATCAATGTTCATCCTTTGCTCAAACTCTCGGATGCGCCACTCTCCTGTTCCCACCATCTCGCCATAGCTCAATCCCGCGCCCAGCATTACTCCACGACCTACATCTTTCAAAATGAGACCATGGTAGTTGGCATGATACATATTCCCCAAAATGCTCAAGCGGTCGTCCTCGTTGAAATTGATTACCACACTAGAACCGGTGGTTGCCGAGAGTTCCGCATACCACTTGGATTGCAAACGCGTAGGATCCCATTGCGCTTCATATTCTCCCTCCGGAATTTCAAAATGGGTCTTGGCCGGATCTGCGATGCCCAACGACACTGATTCCAATCCCTGGGGATCGCACAACATGTCTTTGTGCGTATTGGTAGGCACGTTGACTTCATTGACCACAGGTGATTCGGCTATATGGACACCGATCGAAACAGGCGATTCGGTTTCAGGATCCACAAAACTTGGCGATTCGCTTTCAATTCTTAAAACTTTAACAACCCTTTGAGACGAAGTCCACTTTCCTTTAGACAAAACAGTGGATTCTGTTGACGCTATTTCGGGCGATGCAGATGCTACGCCCAATGTCAACTTCCGTGTATTGTCCGTAGCGCCTTTCTTCGCTAACTTGGGTTTGGAAATAGATTTGGAAAAGGTTGTCTGAGGGGCTGTTTCTGGAGCCTGGTCCGTATTTACCCAAAGCATTCCCAATCCACCAACCACAAACAAACCGGCTACAACCACCATGGAAGGAATCCACAAAATGGCGCGCCGTTTTTTGCGCTCGCGCTTTTTCATCACGGCTTCAAAGGAAACTCGCTCATTGAATGGCGACTCCAAATCGTGCAGTTTATCACGCAATTCGCTATGCAGTCTTTGATTTTCCATGTTATGAGGCACGAGACCCCCCTTCGGCTTTTTCTATTTGTTGTTGAAGTACTTTGCGCGCTTTGGCAAACTGAGATCGACTCGTTCCTTCGTCAATCCCCAACATCTCTGCGATATCCTTGTGCGAATACCCTTCGATGGCGTACATATTAAACACCGTGCGATATCCCACAGGCAAAGCCTCCACCATTTTCATGATTTGGTCTACTTGCATGTGCTCAAATGCATCATCGTTATATCCCAAACGGTATTCGTCCTCAGTGATTGACGTCCAAATATGCTTCCTTGCGCGAATTTTGTTGATGCAAAGATTGACAGCCACCCTACGCATCCACGTTTCCAATGAACTTTGGAACCGGAATTTTGACAAGTTATCGTAGATTTTTACGTAGGCTTCCATGAGGGCGTCTTCTGCTTCTTCTTGACTATTGCAGTATCGCAGGCAAAGCGACATGATTTTCTTCGAATATCGATTCCATAACTCGCGCTGGCAAATCCGATCCTCGCGAATACATCCATCTACCAGTTCTTGTTCCGTCATTCGAATTTGTTAAACACATGTTACATTGCCTAATGCCTCGGTTAGACAACGAATTGTTTCTTTTCGTGGCTTGGCGATTGCAATTTTTTTTATGGGCTGCAATATCGCAAAGTAAACCATCGTTTTCCACAAGGAGAAGGGAGAAAAATATTCCGCATAGTGAAAGGTATTTCGTTGTTTTGTAGGATGGTAAGAAATTGGGCGATTGTATTGCTATGCCTTATAGGAATTGGTCCGATTGGGGTAAAAGCACAATCACAACGGGATTTCCGCCATGGATTTTACCATAGTCAGGAAGGCCTGGCTTTTGCAGAAAAATTCGTCGCTACCCTTACTTTCCGACAGCAACTCGCACAAACCCTTATGGTACCGGCTTGGTCCAAAGAATCCTCTGTTGAAGAACCCTTGGATTCCGCGAAGTTTCAGCGAACATTGTTGTATCAAATCAGAACGCTGGGTGTTGGAGGCATCATATTCTTCCAAGGCAACCCTCTCCACGAGGTATATCTCACAAACTTTTACCAGCAAGAATCTGCGATTCCCCTGTTAATTGGCATCGATGGCGAATGGGGCCCGGCGATGCGTTTGACGGGAATGGAAAAATTTCCTTTCCAACTGACCCTGGGCGCAACGCGAAACAGACAGCTCGCCTATCAAATGGGTCTATCCATGGCCGCCCAGTGCAAAAGATTGGGAATTCACATCAATTTCGCGCCCTCCGTGGATGTTAATACCGAGCTCAACAACCCAATCATTGGATTTAGGAGTTTTGGATCCAATGCAGAAGAAGTTTCTACCTTGGGAAGTGGGTTAACAGAAGGACTTCAAACAGGGGGCGTACTTGCATCGGCCAAACATTTTCCGGGGCACGGCGATACCAAAACCGACTCCCATTTGGATTTGCCGGTGGTGCTTAAAAGCAAATCAGACTTCGAGCAAAACGATCTTCCGCCTTTTATCAAACAAATCAAACAAGGCGTAGCCTCTGTGATGGTCGCCCACCTCAGAATACCCAGCATCGACACTTCAAAATTACCCTGCTCCATTTCCCCGTTTTTTGTCAAGAACTGGCTTCGTCAAGAACTGGGATTTCAAGGTTTGATTATCACAGACGCCTTGAACATGAAAGGTGTAGCAAAAATGGGAAGTCCTGCCGATGTTGCTTTGATGGCGTTAAAGGCAGGTAACGACATTATCCTTTTCCCCGAGGATGTTGTGGGGTTTTTGGATTCCGCGGAAAAGGCAAAAACCAAGGGGGAGATTGACAGTGCAGAGATCGCGTCACGCGTCGTTCGGTTATTGGCAACAAAATATGATTTGGGTCTTTTCGAAAACCGTTTCGTCAACCCCAACAATCTGCTCAGTGATTTGGAACAAATCAAAGTCAAATTCAACAATTTGTATGGCCAAGAAGTGGCGGATGAATCGATGATTTATTGTCGGCATGCAAACCTTTCTTGTGATGTGAAACTAAGCCCTTTCAAACCAACTTTTTTGGACGCAGGTTCACCGGACGATACGCTGCAACTCATTGTCATTGGGGATAGCATTCCGTATCTCCTTCCCATACACCTGCAGCAGTTTCGATTGGGTAGCATTCAAACCACTTTATTGCCTTGGAACGCAGACAGCACGCGCATTGATACCACACTATCGAAAATCGCCAACAACGCGCGGTTGTTTGTTGGACTCGATTGGCCTACGTGGAAATTGAAGTCGCGCGCGATCCCCCAACCGTGGACACGGGTTCTCGCAAAAGGTCCCATTCAACATGCCAATAACCCCCAGAAAAACCTTGAGCACGCCTACCTTGGCTTCAGCGATTTCTACATCCATTTTGGACATCAATACGCGGTACAACCCTTGTTGAGTTTGCACAACTACTGCAACATTTTCATTGCGCACGAATACAACCCATACACCGTCAACAGTGCATTGCGGATGGTCTTTGGCAGATCACATCATTACGGCACAAACAACATTGGATTGACGCATTTGCAAGAAAATTGGAGCAGCGGTCAAACCGCCCATGTTGATGACATCGACTATGCCCATGGCCACATTCATGGTTACGATCCCGAATTACATGCCGTTTTGGATTCAATGATGCGCGATGGATTGGCAAGGGAACTGTTTCCCTCTGCGCAACTGGTGGTTTTGAAAGACGGTCGGATTGCGGCCAACATCCATGTAGGAACTGTGAAGGATTTACAGGGAAATGAGATACCAACCACCCAGGACCATGTGTATGACGTTGCTTCTATCACCAAAATCGCCGCCACCACCTTGGCTTTCATGAAGCAATATGAGAATACCAAAGGGTTAAGCCTTGATGCACCCATCGGTAAAACATGGCCAGAACTGTCGTCGCAAAACAAACCACTTGCCTCCATCACTTTCCGCGAGTTATTGACCCACCAAAGTGGTTTACCCCCTTTCCTACCCATGCAGCAAAGGGCTATAAAAATGGGCGCTAAGTCTGTGGGATGTCAATTGCATGAGGCAAAAACAACCAGCCCCTCACTCGTGGTTGGAGAGAACGACAATTCCCAAACCCAATTCGAAATTTCGATGGGACAGTGTTTGGAGAAGAGATGGTCTGATTCGGCGTGGAAGTGGATCTTGTCTACCCAGCCGTCAACCGATAAATCCTACGTTTACAGCGACATCAACATGATTTTGTTGGCAAAGTGGGTTGAGCAACGAAACCCTGCCCTTTGGCAATCGTTGATCAATGGTGATTTTTATCGGTCCATTGGAATGACCAACACCAGTTTCAAACCCTTGGAGCACGGTATTTCACCCCACAGGATCGCGCCAACGTTGATTGATTCTCTGTGGCCACGGGGTGAGGTTCGGGGGATTGTGCACGACCCCAGTGCCATGATGTTGGGTGGCGTTGCGGGCAATGCGGGGTTATTTTCAACGGCCATGGACATGGCCAAGCTCATGTATTTATTTCAAGAACGCGGATATTCAAGCAAAACGGGTAGTTTTATATTGAAACCCACCACGGTTGATTTGTTTTCCAAAATTCACGCAGGACCCACAAAAAAAGGATATCGCGGCTTGGGATTCGACAAACCCAATGGCAAAGAGGGCAACAAAGCCAATGTATTTGAGGGGGCACCCGTTTCGTTGTTCGGACACAGCGGTTACACAGGTACTTGGGCATGGGCTGATCCCGCCAACGGAATTACGTTCGTGTTCTTATCGAATCGCACCTACCCCAGCGAATGGAACAAGAAAATATCGCAGCAGGGATTTCGGGGAGAATTGCTGAAGGCCGTTTACGAGCGCTTGGAATCGGTGAAATAATCAACGGTAAGTCCGCATAAATTGCCACTGCTCATCAGCAAAACCACCAGGGGCTGATGGGTTTCCATGGCACTGCTTAGCCAGCTTTTCAACGATGATAAATCACTGAGGGCCTGTCCTTTCCCAAACCGCTGTTCGATGGTTTCTTTCGATGGCACCTCCATGCGTTTGAGTTCAAAAACATGGGGATCATAGAGCACACAAACGGCATCA
>JALQWO010000066.1 GCA_023258655.1 Bacteroidia bacterium | reverse complement strand
ACGGACAGGTTATTAGCTGGTCATCAGCTGGTAAAATGGGTTTCAGAGGCTCTAAGAAAAATACGCCATATGCGGCACAGGTATCGTCTTTGGATTGTGCTAAAGTGGCATATGATGCTGGTTTAAGAAAGGTTGACGTTTTTGTAAAGGGTCCTGGTAGTGGTCGTGATAGTGCCATCCGTAACCTTCAAACTGTGGGTATCGAAGTAATGTCTATCACTGATATTACCCCAATGCCACACAATGGTTGCCGTCCTCCAAAACGCAGAAGAGTATAATTAACATTTAGAAGAAAAAACCAATGGCAAGATATACAGGTCCAAAATCCAAAGTGGCACGCCGTTTCCGTGAAGCGATTTTCGGAAAAGACAAAGCACTTGAAAAAAAGAACTACGGTCCAGGTCAGCACGGAAATTCCCGTCGCAAACCCAAGAAATCGGAGTACGCAGTTCAGTTGGCTGAAAAGCAAAAAGCCAAATACACATATGGTGTATTGGAGAAGCAGTTCCGTAACACTTTCAAGCGTGCGGCTGCGAAAAAGGGAATTACCGGTGAGAATTTGTTGAAATTCTTGGAGGCGCGTTTGGACAATGCCGTGTACCGCATGGGCATCGCTCCTACACGTCGCGGAGCCCGTCAGTTGGTTTCTCATTGTCACATTTTGGTGAATGGTGAGGTAGTGAACATTCCGAGCTACCAATTGCGTCCCGGTGATGTAGTTGCTGTGCGTGAGCGTTCAAAATCATTAGAAGTAATTACCAATTCGGTAAGTAAAGTAAACAACCGCTTTAGCTGGATCGATTGGAATGGTAACGATTTGAGTGGCAAGTTTTTGACCTACCCAGAGCGTTCAGAAATTCCAGAGAACATCAAAGAGCAGTTGATTGTCGAACTTTATAGCAAATAATTAGAAAAAACCATGGGTGTAATACCTTTTCAAAAACCAAATAAAGTGGTTATGCACAAGGCCACCGACTTTCACGGATTGTTTGAATTCAGTCCGTTGGAAAAAGGCTACGGTGTAACCATTGGAAACGCGATGCGTAGAATTCTTCTCTCCTCATTGGAGGGATATGCCATTACCTCTGTAAAAATTCAAGGGGTTGATCATGAATTCAGCACCATCAAAGGTGTCACTGAAGATGTGGTTGAAATGGTGTTGAATTTGAAGCAAGTGCGATTCAAATCAAACTCCTCAACCGAGGAGCAAGAAAAAATCTTTATCTCTGTGAAAGGTAAAGATCAATTCTTGGCTGGCGATATTGGTCGTTATACCAATGCATTCAATATCCTCAACCCTGAGTTGGTGATTTGTAACATGGAACCCACCGTGAATATGGAATTGGAAATTACCGTGGGTAAAGGTCGCGGTTACGTTCCTGCTGAAGAGAACAAGGTAAAGGATGCACAAATCGGCACCATTGCTATTGACTCTATTTACACGCCCATCCGCAATGTGAAATATAGCGTTGAGGATTTTCGTGTAGAGCAAAGAACAGACTACGAGAAATTGGTGATGGAAGTAACCACCGATGGTAGTATTCATCCAGAGGAAGCCATGAAAGAGGCTGCCAAAATCTTGATCCAACACTTTGTATTGTTCAGCGACGAAAATATCATGCCCGAGTCTAAAGCCAGCAAGGCTGTAGAAGAAGTGGATGAAGGATTTTTGTCTATGCGCAAAGTATTGAAGACGCCTTTGGCTGATTTGGATTTGTCGGTGCGTGCCTACAATTGCTTGAAAGCAGCTGAAATCAAAACGTTGGGCGAGTTGGTGAACTACCACATAGATGACTTGTTGAAATTCAGAAACTTTGGTAAAAAATCATTGTCTGAGTTGGAAGAGTTTGTTCGTGAAAAAGGTTTGCACTTTGGAATGGACGTTGCCAGATATAACATTAACGAAGACTAATTAAGAGATGAGACACGGAAAGAAAATTAATCACTTGGGAAGAACCGCTTCACATCGCGCTGCGATGCTTTCGAATATGGCTTCTTCTTTGATCATACACAAGCGCATTGTGACTACAGTAGCAAAAGCCAAGGCGTTGCGTGTATATGTTGAGCCCATCATTACCCGTAGTAAAGATGCCTCTACCCATAACTACCGTACAGCTTTCTCTTATCTGAAGGACAAAGAAGCCGTGACTGAACTTTTCACTGTAGTAGGTGGAAAAGTAGCCAATAGAGCTGGTGGATACACCCGTATTTTGAAAACTGGTAACCGTGCTGGTGATAACGCTGAAATGGCCATGATTGAATTGGTTGACTTCAACGAATTCTTTGAAGGCTTTAATGCGGACAAGAAGAAATCAAGCACACGTCGTTCACGTCGTGGTGGTGCGAGTGCTACAGCCAAAACATCTGCTCCTAAAGCCGTTGTTGCGGATGCAGTAGTGGAAGAAGTTGTTGCAGAAGAAGCAGTAGTTGAAGAAGTATCTGCTCCGGCAGTTGAAGCGGTTGCTGAAACAGCAGTTGAAGAAGTATCAACGGTAGCGGAAGATGCACCTGCATCTGAGGAAACACCAACAACTGATGCATCTTCAGAGGAAGAGACAAAATAATTCATTGAGATATTCAATAAAAAAGGCCACCCAATAGGGTGGCCTTTTTTATGACCTTGCCGATTACAGGGCAAATTACTTGCCCTGTAACAAATCATCCGTGATGCCAATCTCGGCCAAAATGTGATCGGCCTTCGAAACATATTTCATCACGAACAATGCATATCGAATATCGCATCCGATAGATCGACTGTAATTCTCGTTCCACGCATAATCATTGATAGTGGCCGTAAAACTGCGATCGAAGTTGATGCCGATCAATTCTCCTTTGTCGTTCAAAACGGGTGATCCACTGTTCCCCCCTGTGGTATCAAGATTGTATAGCATACCCACAATGACTTTTCCCGTTTTCGGGTCCTTGAATATTGGGGCCACTTCTTTGATGCGCAAATTGTCTGCCACCACGCTGGGCAAACGATAATCTGGACGTGTGTTTGCTTTTTCGAAAATTCCATCCAAATAGGTGTAGGGACGGTGAATCTCGCCGTCGTTGGGCGAATACCTCCTGATATAACCGTAAGTAAGACGCAACGTGCTATTGGCGTCGGGAATAAACTGAGTGGCCTTGAAGTCGCGACGCATATCCAAGTAAATCGGCATCGCCGCCTTGATTTTTTCTTCTATTT
The DNA here is from genome assembly GCA_023258655.1 of Bacteroidia bacterium. Classification (GTDB taxonomy): domain Bacteria; phylum Bacteroidota; class Bacteroidia; order NS11-12g; family UBA955; genus UBA955. The sequence goes on along the minus strand of JALQWO010000066.1, from coordinate 5,449 downwards.
GGGCATTTTGCGATAAAACGGGTCCCATAATCATGTTGAATAATCGGCCCCATTGACTCAATGCATCTTCTTTACCAATGTTTGATTCCCACCATTTGATGTTAAAGTTGTTGTGGTTGCTTTCATTGATTGATTCAGTAGCCGATTTTGCTGCCGCGATCATGGTCTGAATTGCACCCAATTGGTTTACCTTGGTTTTTAAGGCTGATTTGTTCGCAAACTCTTCCGGGGATTGTCCGTTCAACATGGTTTTTAGGCGCTGATTAAAAAAGGACTGTGTTTGCCCAAACATGTTCGCGTTGCGGTAGTCGTTTGCGATGGTTTGCAAATTCTTTGCAATGGATGTTCCCTCAACAATCATTTTTACCAATACGCGTTTTTCCAACTCCGGATTCAACGGGGCTTCAATGCTCGACAATTGTTTGTAAAGTGTGGTTAGTATCTCCTTTTTGGTGTCGGCAATGGTCTTGGTCGTGGCAATTTTGCTTGTTGTGGCATTGACAACGGCCCAGCGCATCTTGGCATTTTCAATCGAGGAAATGGCATAGCTATACTTGCTTTGATTGTTGGTGAACTGGGTCCAATATCTCACATTTTTCGTTTTATCCTTGATTTGCCAAAGGACCCTCAGCGAGTCGATGGCTGCAACACCGGCATCTTTGTAGCGTTTCTGTGTGATTGCCCACGTGCGCATTTCTATTTCTTCACTATTTCTCGCATCGACCAATTGAGTGCGGCGAAGTCCTTGGATTTTGCCGCGATAGTTTTTTTCTACGTTTTCAAGGCTTTGAACTTCACCGGCAAAAGCCAATCTTTCCGATTCATTGTTCTTGGTGATGTCTTTGATTTGTGCAAGATACCAACTGTAGAAACCTTGAATTTTGGGTAAGTGTACATTCTCCTGAAAAGCCAAATAGGGGGCAGTTTCGTTGCGGAAGGTGCGACCAGGGTAACCCATGATAAAGACAAAATCACCTTCTTGGGTGCCTTTGGGGTTGATTTTGAGTGTTTTTGCGGGTTGGTAGGGGATGTTCTCACTGCTGTAGGTGGCAGGTTTTCCGTCTTTGCCAACATAAGCCCTCACCAAACTAAAGTCACCGTTGTGACGGGGCCATTCCCAGTTGTCAGAATCTCCGCCAAACTGTCCAATGGTCACCGGTGGTGCCAATACCAAACGCACGTCTTTTAAAAACACATACCGAAACAAGGTGTAGGTTTTTCCCACAAACATTTCAGAAACTTCTATACTCATTTCGGGATGTTTTGCTCTTTCTTCGGCTACGATGTTGCTAATATTCTTGCTGATACTGGCGGCTCTTTGGCTGGGGGTGAACGATTCATCGATGCCACGCAACACGCGATCTGATACATCCTCATAACTCTCTGTGATTTTGCAAGGCATGTTGATGGGTATTTCTTGTTCTTTGGTGCGTGCAACAAATCCATTTTCAAGGTGATTGTTTTCTACGGTGCTGGCATCGGCGACGGCCCCATATACACAGTGGTGGTTTGTGATAATGAGTCCATCTTTCGAAATGAAGCTGCCGGTGCAACCGCCTACCTTTACCAAGGCATTGGTCAAACTCAATCCCTCCGGATTGAAAATGTCTTTACCTTCCAATTTTAGACCCGCATTTTTTAGGTCGCTGATGTTGACGTAGTTTAAGGGGAACATGCCCTCTTCTGGACGGTGCGATTGGGTAGTCAACGCAACGAGCAGGCCGGCAACCAAACTCAATGTGGCGTTTTTTACAAATCTTGAATTCTTCATGTGCATTTATCGCAAATCTAGGGGTTTCTCACGTGATGGCGATGGGGTAAGTCCTCCATTTCGCCGTACCTTTGTGGTAGAATTATGACACAACTGATTTTTTTGGGCGCCTTTTTCGTGGTATTGATGTTGGGAATGTTGTGGGATTTGGGTGTTTTTTCCAAAACAACGCAAGAAGAGGTAACAGCCAAGCAAGCATTGAAGCATACTGCTGGTTGGTTTTCAGTAGGATTGTTGATGACATTGGTGATTTATTACTTCCATGCCAACCTACAGAATATTCGAGGCATGGATGATCTGCTCACCTATCAGTTGGAGTACAAGGTGCAATTGGATTTATCAGCGGGGGTTGATCATGCGTTACAAGATTTTTCCAAAACAGCGGCGATTTCTTATTTGAGTGGCTTTTTGTTAGAGTACGCGTTGAGCATAGACAACCTTTTTGTGATCCTGTTGATTTTTCAATCATTCAAGATGAACGGAGAAAATCAAAAGCGCATTCTTATATGGGGTGTGATTGGTGCTGTGGTGCTTCGATTTTTGTTCATCTATTTGGGGAGTGAGATTGTTTCCAAATTTGAGTGGGTTATGTATCTGTTTGGGGCATTTCTCGTGTACAGTGGATTTAAGATGTTGGGAACGGGGGATGACGAATCGATAGAAACAGACAATCACATTGTGGTTCGTTATGCCAAGAAATGGTTTCGCGTGGCGGAAAACAATCCCAGTGAGACAAGATTTTTCATTCGCCAGGGCGGACACCTATACTTGACCATTCCTTTTTTGGTGTTGATTATTGTGGATATTACCGACGTTGTATTTGCAGTGGACAGTGTGCCGGCGGTTTTCGGTGTAACCAGAGATCCCTATTTGGTGTTTTTTTCAAACATATTTGCCGTGATGGGATTGCGTTCACTGTATTTTTTATTGGGTGCAGGGATGGATAAATTTTACAGCTTGAAATATGGCTTGTCAATGATTCTCGTGTATATCGGATTGAAAATGCTATTGGAAAAATACGCTCATCAATACGGCTTTAATGAAATTCATAACTTGTTGGTGATAATAGGAATTCTTGCTCTCAGTATTTTCTGGTCGATTTGGTTTCCCAAGGACAACATCGAAGAGCAAACATCATAGAACAACAATTTACCCACATTGCTTGAAGACTTGGAGTATTATCGCGAAATTTGAACCCTTGAAGTGAATGCTCAACTAAACCCAGCACTTTTGGTGCTACAAGACGGTACCGTTTTTCGCGGTACAGCCATCGGCAAGATAGGTACAACTACCGGAGAAATTTGTTTTAACACAGGAATGACGGGATACCAGGAGGTGTTTACGGATCCTTCTTATTTTGGTCAAATCTTGGTGATGACCTCAGATCACATCGGTAACTACGGTGTGCACGATGAGGAAATTGAGAGTGATAATATCAAAATCGCCGGATTGGTTTGTAAGAAATTCTCGCACAATTATTCCCGTCAGAATGGATCTGATAGTCTTGATAGTTATTTTATGTCGAACGGCTTGGTGGGTATTTCAGACATTGATACCCGACAGTTGGTTCGTCACCTGCGCGATACTGGCGCCAAGAATGCCATCATTTCTTCAGAGAACTTGGATGTTGATTCACTGTTAGAACAGTTGAATGCCGTGCCATCTATGGATGGTTTGGAATTGGCCTCCAAGGTGTCGAGTAACTCATTTCATACCATGGGTGATCCCAGTGCCCCATTTCGCGTGGCCTTACTGGATTACGGAAATAAATTGAATATTTCCCGTTGCTTGGTGGAAAGAGGTTGCTATTTGGGTATTTTCCCTTGGAATGCGACCGCTGCCGATGTAAAAGCCTGGAATCCCGATGGTTTGATGATTAGCAATGGTCCCGGGGATCCTGCATCCATGGATTATGCCATCGACGCAGTGAGAGAATTGGTGGATGGTGGATTGCCAACATTTGGAATATGTCTTGGTCATCAGCTGTTAAGTTTGGCATCTGGGCTGAAGACCTATAAAATGCATCACGGTCACCGTGGATTGAATCACCCCGTGAAGAACTTGGTTACAGGAAGGAGTGAAATTACAAGTCAGAATCATGGATTTGCCGTACAGTACGACGATTCGTTATCGCATAAAGTACAATTGACCCATGTGAATTTGAATGATGATACGGTAGAGGGAATTGCGCGGTTGGATGTGCCAGCTTTTTCGGTGCAGCATCACCCCGAAGCATCTCCCGGTCCCCATGATTCATGGTATCTCTTCGACCAATTCATCGAACTACTGAAAAAACACAAGAAATAAAACAAACATAATGAGCGAGATCACCCACATTCAGGCCCGTCAAATTTTGGATTCACGTGGTAATCCAACGGTAGAAGCAGAAGTTTACACCGAAGACGGTGGATTTGGTAGAGCCGCTGTGCCTTCGGGTGCCTCCACAGGCATTCACGAAGCGGCGGAGCTGCGCGATAATGACCCTAACGCCTATTTGGGGAAGGGGGTTTTGGAGGCAGTTGAGAATGTGAACAACCACATTTCAGAGGCGCTGGAAGGCACTGAGGTTTGTGCCCAAAATGAAATTGATGGTATTTTGTTGGATATGGATGGAACACCCAACAAATCTCGTTTGGGAGCGAACGCCATTCTTGCGGTGTCGCTGGCTTGCGCTCGTGCCGCTGCCGACGAATTGGGCATGCCCTTGTACAAATATATCGGTGGGGTGAATGCCAATGTGTTGCCTGTTCCCATGATGAATATCCTGAATGGAGGTGCCCATGCCGATAATAAGATTGATTTCCAAGAATTCATGGTGATGCCTGTGAAGGCGGAGAGTTTTTCTCATGGACTTCGCATGGGGGTTGAAATATTCCATCATTTGAAATCCGTATTGAAGGGTGCCGGATATTCAACCAACGTGGGTGATGAAGGTGGATTTGCTCCCAACATTCAAAGCAATGAAGAAGCGATAGAAATTGTGTTGCGTGCCATTGAAAAAGCCGGATACCGTCCGGGAGAAGATGTGTTTATTGCCATGGATGCTGCCACCTCTGAGTTTTACGACGAGAAAACGGGTTTGTATACTTTCAAGAAATCTGATGGCAAGGTCTTCACTGGCGATGAAATGGTGAATTATTGGAGTGAGTGGTGCAAGAAATATCCCATCGTATCCATTGAAGATGGATGTGCAGAAGATGATTGGGCGAGCTGGAAGAAATTGACGGAAGCCGTCGGAAACAAAGTGCAGTTGGTGGGTGATGATTTGTTTGTTACCAATGTGGATCGTTTGCAACGAGGAATCAATGAGGGAATTGCTAACTCTATTCTGATCAAAGTGAATCAGATTGGCACATTGACTGAAACCTTGAACGCCATTCAGTTGGCAACTCGCCATAGTTATTCCAATGTGATTAGCCACCGAAGTGGAGAAACCGAAGACAGTACGATTGCTGATTTGGCGGTTGCGATGAATAGTGGTCAAATAAAAACAGGCAGTGCATCACGTTCAGACCGCATGGCAAAATACAATCAATTGTTGCGCATCGAAGAGGAACTTGGCGAAAACGCCCTCTATGGTGGCAGCATGTTCAAATACTGTTAACCTGATTTGTGTAAGAATATTGAAAAAAGCCCCGCGAGAGCGGGGCTTTTTTGTGCCAAAATTTTGCGCAACCC
>JALQWO010000065.1 GCA_023258655.1 Bacteroidia bacterium | reverse complement strand
CTATGGATTTTATTCGTTGATATACAACACCACTGGGGTCGGTAACACCGCCTATGGTATGTACTCTGTTGCGGTGAATACCACAGGAAACTGGAACACTGGCGTAGGATACCAAGCTTTGTACAACAGCTACGCGGCCAACAACAACACCGCCATCGGCGCCTTTGCTGGTTTAAACACCACAACCAAAGGAAACAATAACTCTGCCGTGGGCTATGAGGCCTTGAATAAGAATACAACCGGCTACAGCAACGTAGCTGTGGGTATGGATGCGTTGTTCAGCAACACCGTTCGTGGGAACTTGGTGGCTGTAGGTGATTCAGCATTGTTCAACAACGGCATTGGAGCGGCAGCAGGACAAGCTTCTTACAACACTGCGGTCGGCAGTAAAACATTGTTTGCCAACAATTTGGGAAGCCACAACACCGCTATAGGATTTTTGGCACTGCAAACCAATGCCAACGGAAATACCAACACAGCAGTGGGTTCATTCGCATTAAACCAAAATACCAGTGGATCTGCCAATACTGCCGTGGGTTACAACGCGTTATCGGTTGCAACCACCGCAACAGAAAATACGGCTGTTGGAAGCGCTGCTTTGGAAAAAACTACCGGTAGATCGAACACAGCTGTTGGAACACAGGCATTGAATTTAAATACTTCGGGTCAATACAATACCGGCCTTGGCACACAAGCCTTGGCTGTCTCTACCACTGCAAGCAACAACGTAGCCGCTGGTTATCGTGCTTTGGCAGCAACCACAACAGGAAGCAACAACACCGCATTGGGGTATCGTGCTACTGCTGCGAATACAACGGGGGCTGGCAACGTGAGTGTAGGTCAAGATGCGATGAGCAGCAACACCACAGGTAGTAACAACGCAGCCGTGGGAACAGAAGCTTTGTTCCTGAACACAACTGCCAGTGGCAATACCGCCATGGGCTATCGCGCTGCATACAACTCAAACGGCACCAACATCGTCGCCGTAGGATTCCAAGCCCTAACCGCAAACACTTCCGGTTCAAACAACACCGCCATTGGTAACCAAACCCTTGCTGCAGCCACAACCGCAAGCAACAACACCGCGGTTGGTAACCGCTCATTAACTGCAAATACCACGGGTACAAACAACATCGCTGTGGGTGCCCCAGCTGCTGTGGCCACAACCACAGGAAGTCAGAACATCGCCATTGGTAACACTGCCCTGAATGCCAATACAACCGGTTCAGACAACGTGAGTGTGGGACAAGCTGCACTGTCGGCCAGTACCACAGGTTCTAACAATACTGCCATCGGTTCACAAACATTAGCAGCAGCAACAACCGCAAGCAACAACACTGCTTTAGGAACACGTTCTCTCACAGCCAACACTACGGGAACCAACAACATCGCCATCGGTGCACCGGCTGCTGTAGCCACGACCACAGGAAGTCAAAACGTTGCCATTGGTAATACCTCACTCAATGCCAATACTACAGGCTCAGACAACGTAAGTGTGGGACAAGCCACATTAAACGCCAACACAACAGGAACCAACAACGTGGCCATGGGAACAGACGCGCTTCGCGCCAACACCACCGCGGGAAACAACACCGCCATCGGATACCGTGCAGCCACAGCCAATACCACCGGAGCCAACAATACTGCAATCGGTAACTTAACCTTGGCAGTGGCTACAACAGCCAGCAACAACACCGCCATGGGTAATCGCTCGCTTACTGCTAACACAACCGGAACAAACAACACCGCCGTGGGTGCGCCTGCTGCAGTTGCTATAACAACAGGTAACCAAAACGTCGCCATTGGTAACAGCGCTCTAAACGCCAATACCACAGGTGGAAATAACACCGTTGTCGGTTTTGAAGCCTTGCTCACAGGAACTACGGCTGAATTTAACGTAGCCGTGGGTTCTGGTGCGTTGCGTACATTCAACAACACAAACGGAAATACCGGAAGAAACTCAGCAGTGGGTTACCAATCCATGATTTCTACTACTACCGGTTCATACAATACTGCTATGGGTTATCAAAGTTTGAATGCCAACACTACCGGGAATTTGAATACCGGAGTTGGTTATGATGTTTTGGGCAATAGCACTACTGGCGGAAACAACACCGCGATGGGATTTCAATCTCTTGGTGGTGTGACAACTGCCAACAACAACGTGGGATATGGTTATCAAGCTGGGGCTTTCATTACCACAGGTGGAAACAACACAGCCATTGGCTTCCAGACCAGCGTAAACAATGGCGCTTTGAATAACACAACTACCTTGGGCTTCCAGGCACAGGCAACAGCAAGCAACCAAGTGCGCATCGGTAACAATGGGGTTACATCTATAGGGGGCTTCGCTGCTTGGACCAACTTATCGGATGGTCGCTACAAGAAGAACATCGAAAAGAACGTTCCCGGTTTGGAATTCATCATGCGATTGGAACCCGTTACCTACAACTTCGATTTCGATGAACTAGGCAAAGCAACCAAGTCCGTGGACATGACATCAAGCCAATCCGCTGCAGAAAAAACCAGTACTGAAAATCCCAATGCCAATGTTCGTTTCACCGGATTCATTGCCCAAGATGTAGAAAAAGCAGCCCAATCCATTGGCTATGATTTCTCGGGGGTTGACAAAGCAAAAAATGAAAATGATTTCTACGGTTTGAGATACAGCGAATTTGTTGTCCCCATGGTCAAAGCGATCCAAGAACAACAAGGTCAAATTGAAACATTGAAGAAGCAAAATGCTGAATTGATGCGACGTCTTACCGAACTCGAAAACAAAAAATAATTCCTGCCTGAAAGCCCCATGAAACAGCGCATACTCTTGTTGTTATGCTTTGCCGCAGCTTGGCTCTCCAACGGTCAAGGATGGGTTCATAATGGCGCACATGTCGTCGCCACCAACGGCACTTTTGTGGTAATCTCCGGCACAAAAGGCAATTACAAAGCGCAAGGCGTCTCTCGTCTTATTTTCAACGGAGATGTAGAAATGTCATTCACGGGTAATTGGATCAACAATTCAAACGGGGCTATTTTCATGACGAATGATGGACGGGTTGTTTTGAAAGGGGCAGCACAGTTCTTCCAAGGAACCAATACAACTGCCTTCCCCTCATTGGATTTGAAATGCAGTGTCAACCCCACCATGCAAGCCAATATCTTGGTAGGTGGAGGACACAAAAGCGGCGGAATTGGTAAACTCAATCTATTCGACCGGCAATTGGTTCTCAATGGGAAAAAACTCATCATCAACAACCGATCAGAAACCGCCATTACCAGAACTACAGGCGGTATTCTATCAGAGACCTTCCCCACTTTTGGCTATGGATTCATTCAGTGGAATTTGCGTGATGCTGGTGCGGGACCTCAATATCGGATTCCCTTGCAAACTGCAACCGGTAGCGACATTCCTTTTGATTACAATGTAAAAAATGTAGGATTACAAACCGCAGATTCTGGGTTTGTAACCATCGCCACCTACCCCACCCCCACAGCCTCATTGCCCAATAACAGACCATTGCCATTTGGTGTACCCCATGTAAAGAACGAATACAACACGGAAAATGCCCGCCGCATGTTGGACCGTTTTTGGGTGATTCAGGATGGAGGTTACAATACCAAACCTGAAATCTCTCTGGGCTTTAGTTACGTTGATGGAGAACACAATACGGGAACAAACACCATTCAAGAAAGCAATATGGGAGCCATTGCGTGGACAGCTTCCGCCAATAAATGGAGTTATCCTGTGCGCTCCAGGGTAACTGCATCAAACAACAATTTGTTGCTTCATGCGGGTGTGAATTTTAGCGGTATATGGACCCTCAGTGACACTACGCCTTGCCCAAGGGCCAACTTTACGAGCACTGGATCCTGTGAAAAAGACAGTGTTTTGTTTATCGACAAATCAACCGTCGCCCAAGATACCTTGATTCGCTGGAGTTGGTCATATGGAAATGGCAATAACGGTAGCGGTGATTCCACCGTGGGTTATTTCTCGCCAGCGGGGATTTACAACACACGATTGATTGTCACCGCCGCAACGGGCTGCAGCGATACGATTTTCAAAAAAATCAATATTTTGGGCGCGCCACAAGCCAATTATTTGGTTGAAGACACCTGTGAAAACACCGTGGTTAAGTTCACCTCTTTGACCTCTCCGGGAAGTGGATTTATCGCCAAAGAATACTGGTGGTTTGGTGATGGCACCACCTATACAGGCAAAAGTCCGCAACACTACTACGGTTCTTCAGGATTACCGCAAGTAAAATACATTGTTTACAACAGCAATTTGTGCAAGGATACCATCGATAGAACCATCTACATCGCCAACAAACCTTTCGTCTATTTCACCGTAAAACCAGACTGTGAAGATGTGAATTTCCCCTTCACCAATGCTTCAACTGCAGGAGCAGGAACCATCCAAAGTTACAATTGGGATTTTGGCAACGGCAGAAGGTCTACCTTGCGTGATGAAAATATAGTTTATCCTGACTCAGGCACCTATCCCGTGCGCTTGATTGTGACAAATTCCTATGGGTGCAGAGACACATTTACACAGCCACTGCGTGTATATCCTCGGGCCATTGCCAATTTTAAATACAGTCCGTTCGACCCACAAATGTTAAAACCAGTGACCTTTACCAATCTATCAGGAATTGATACCAAATGGACTTGGGATTTTGGCGATGGCAATTATGATATTACAGAAAACCCCACACATGTCTATAACATGTACGGCACTTATACCGTTACCTTGATTGCAGACAATGATTATGGATGCGCAGATACGACTTCCATGAATTTAAGGGCAAAATCCATCCCTCTGTATTGGTTCCCAACAGCCTTCACACCGGCGAACACAGAAGGCATGAACGACCAATTTGGCTTGTTCTCACCGCTCACCGTAACGGATTATCGATTGTTGATTTTCAATCGCTACGGTGAGATTATTTTTGAATCTACCGATCCCACCAAACTATGGGATGGTCGTGTAAACAATGAATTGGTGATGGGCGGAGTTTATGTGTATGACGCTACTTTCAAGAACCCTGAAAACGAAATACAGCGATATTCAGGAAATGTTACCTTGGTGCGTTAACACTTATTGGCGACCACTTTGGATCTTTTCGAACATAACCACTAAACGCGGGTAATCCAGTTCCCCTTTATTTCAATGTGGTTTCGATGCAATACCAACAAGTTGCGCTGTTCCATCTTCTTCAACAACCGAGAAATTACCTCTCTGGAGGAATTCAAATCCTGGGCAATGGTTTGATGATTGATGGGAATATCGGAACATCCACAGGTTTTCCATTGATTTTTGAGATAAAACTCCAACCGTTCGTCCATGCCGCGAAAGGCCACATGGTCCAAGACAGTTAACACTTCCTCAAATCGATTGCGATAGGTGGAAATCACAAATTCATACCACGAACGATATTCTTTCATCCATTCATTCATGATCTGTACGGGAAACATCAAGAGTTTGGTCGACTCCGTAGCAATGGCCGTTATTTGGCTACTTTCCATCTTCGATGCGCAACTCATGGAGACCGCACAGGCCTGACCGGGTGTAAGGTAATAGAGGAAAAATTCTGACCCATCGTCGCTCTCCCGATACACCTTTACCTTGCCTTCAAGCACCAACACAGTACTCGGCATAAACTGACCTGTTCGGATGATTGACTCATTGGTTGCGTAGTTCTTGATGATACTGCTGTCAATCAGTGCTTCAATCAATCCGGGTTCAAAGTGCGAAAACACTTCATGTATACGTTCAATCGGACTCATTTCGGTATGCGGCATGGGGGATGATTTCTTTTCAAAGAACGCTATTTTGAAAGAATAAGACGACCTTTGTCATTGTTTATGATCAAAACCGGACTTTTTTTGGACCTCACTTTTCATCACGACACCCCCCAAGGATGGTACCTCGTGGATGAATTGGGTGTGGAGGTGTTACTGCCCAACAAATATTGTCCGGCCGAGGCTATCGAAGGTGATATCATCAATGTTTTTATTTATCGCGACTCTGAAGATCGCCTCACTGCCACCACGCGCGTACCCAAAATCGAGTTCAATGAATTCGCGTGCTTGGAAGTAGTAGCCACCACAGCAGTAGGTGCATTCATGGATTGGGGAATGGAAAAAGACCTATTTGTGCCATTCAAAGAACAGCATAAACGTTTGGTAGAAGGAGAACACGCCGTGGTATACCTCTATCGCGACGAGGTTACTGATCGATTGTTGGCCAGTGCCAAAGTTTCCAAATGGTTAGAAAAAGCCAACGTCCCACTATCCTACAACAATGAGGTAGACCTAATGTGCTTCGAGGAAACTGAAATCGGTTTCCGGATGATCGTAAATCAAAAATACCAAGGAATGGTTTTTAAAAATGAGACCTTCCGTCCAATCGAAGTGGGCGACACAATGAAAGGTTATGTGCGACAAATTCGGGAGTCAGGAAGCATTGATTTGTCGATCACCCCAATCGGACGCAAAAAAGTTACGGGCCTGGCGGCGCTGATATTGGAAGCAATCGAATCTGAAGGGGGATTTTTGCCATTGACCGACAAGTCATCACCCTCAGTCATCCAAAACCGATTTGGAATCAGTAAAAAAGCTTTCAAAGAGGCCATTGGTACGCTCTACAAAAACCGTGATATCGCAATAGAACCTGAAGGATTACGACGCATTTGATTGAATTTCTGATTCCTTTTGCGGGATTTCACGGCAAATTCACCAAAAAACAACCTTTGAATGACCCAAATGATGGTCAACTCTCAATACTCTGCGTAATTTTGCTTAGCGGTTTGGTGATTTTCAACACTCAACCCAAGAACAAATGAAATCGAAAAAACTCTTAGGTCTCCTACTGGGTACTGCCATCGTGATGGGTGCTTGTAAAAAAGCGAATCTGGACATGGACAAGTACTCCAACCTCAAAGTTCAGCCAGGCATTGTAACCCCATTGGCCAGTGTGAGCATTACTGCCGGAAAAATCCTGAAGCAAGACAGTATCACGGTACATGACCCGGATGGATTGATTCGATTCTTGGTAAGACAAGACTCCATAGTAACCATCGGTGCAGATAGTATTTTGAAGAATATCGCATTGCCAAAATCAAGCGTCAACTTCAAACTGGGAGAAATCAATGTCCCTAACATCAATCAAAGACCCATAATTACCCTGCAAGATTTGGTAGACGCATCAGACACTAACACCCAGAGACTTTTTTACTATTACAATGGCAAAGACACAATTTTCCCTGCCATGAGTAGCCCATTGGGGGATACAAATTATGTTGCCAAAGCAAATAATTACGAATACATACATATTTCTAAGGGGTATTTAAAATTTACCCTGACCAACAATTTCCCCACAGTACTATCCAAAGCAAAAGTTGCCATTTACGACAGGAAATACAATAAGTTATTAGGAACCCTCAATTACAACTTCATTTTGCCCGCGTCGAAAGGATTTGATTCCATTGCAATGGCGGGTGTGACAATGAGCAATGATCTAGCATTTCAAATTTTATCAGTTGAATTGGAGAAAAGCAGCACCAATGTGCGTATTAATTTGGCTGACAATATTACGCTTGACATTCAGAACGTCGGCATGAAAACAACTTGGGGCCGTGCCATCATTCCAAGTCAGATAATTCAAACACAACTGTTGGCGTTGAATTTAAGTTCTCCCACGGATGATTATAGACTGAGAAATGTTCGTTTTGGTTCAGCGGCGATACCCTTCACGGCAGAATCAAAATTTGCAGAAAATTTGGATTTGAGCATACAGTTCCCCGATGCCACCGTTGGTGGATCACCCATTTCACCCACGGCAATCAGTTTGCCCAAAGGAAGCAAAACAGGCACCTTTGACCTCAGCAATGCCAATATTTTCCTTGGGGCTGTGGATACGCTCACGCACAATATGTTGCGTGTTGCTGTTTCCCCAAGCATCAAATCTTCAGGGAATTTGGTAGACTTTGACTCAAGCGATTTTGTCAAACTGGATATTGACCCTGCCAACATCGTGATAGATTATGTGGACGGCTACATGGGACAAAAAACATGGACCGTGGATGTAGACGATGTGAATTTTGATGCCTTGGCGTCTTTGGGAAAAGGACTTACCCTAACCAACCCAAAAATGTCGATCATTGTCAAGAATTCTTTTGGCATACCCATTTTATTGGAGTTGAGTTTGGTAGCCAAGGACGACAAAGGGGCCTCTGTAGATATGCAACCCCCTGCCATGTTGTTTGGATATCCCAGTATTGCACAAGCCGGCACGACCATTAACAGCAAGTTTGACATTGACAAATCAAACTCCAAAATCGTGCAGGCATTGGGATTGCCCCCTACCAAATTCACCATTGCGGGCAAAGCCTACCTCAACAAAGACGGATTCAAAGGATACAACGATTTTGTTTCAAGCAAAAGTGCGATGAGTTTGAGTTTCGAAGCCAACATGCCTCTGTCGATCGTCGCACAAGACTTTAGTATTCGCGACACGGCCGAGCTCAAAGAGACGTTGAAAGGACTTGATGTATTTGATTATTTGGAACTCAAAATCAAGACAACCAATGGATTCCCATTGGAGGGATCATTGGATCTCTATTTTGCAGATGCCAATGGGGTGATTTTGGATTCATTGATCAACACCACTTTGGTTG
>JALQWO010000064.1:2257-8698 GCA_023258655.1 Bacteroidia bacterium | reverse complement strand
TCCTTGGGCGATCCCTGAAGGTAAAAAATGCCATAGTCCGACAACTGCTCAACGCCACTGTAGGCGCTCAACACCTTTTGTTGCAACACCAGATTCACATCAATCAATCCCGCCTTGGAATTGCTCAACAACAAATCAATCAGCTTGGCGGCCCGAGATTCCTCCGTGCCGGCATTCGGAATGCGAAAGCCCACATTTACATACTCTGCCTCGGGATCCACCAACTCGTACTTGCGCTCCTGATTCACGGGCGTCTCCAACTCAAAAACATAGTTGTACACATCCTTGCGTTGCATGTAGCCAAATTGCTCATACACCTGCGCCGCCACCGCATCGGGATCAAAATCACCACTCATGATGATCGCCATGTTGTTGGGAACATAATACTCGTTATAATAATTGCGTATCGCCTCCAAACTGGGGTTTTTCAAGTGCTCCACCGTACCGATCGTCGTCTGCAAACCGTAATTGTGCTTCTTGAACAAATCTGCCATCATCACCTCATAGACTTTATCGCCCACCCGGTCCAATGAAATGTTCTTTTCCTCGTAAACCGCCTCCAACTCTGTGTGAAACAAACGCAAAATGGGGTTGCGGAAACGCTCTGCCTCCAACGCTAACCACTTGTTCACCATGTTGGATGGGATGTCGTTGATATACACGGTCTCGTCATTGCTGGTAAACGCATTGGTTCCCTTGGCACCCATGGCCTGACACATTTTATCATACTCATTGGCAATGGCAAATTTGGCCGCCAACTGACTCACACTGTCAATCGCGCGGTAAATCGCTTTCCGGGCGATGGGGTCTGTGCTGTGGTTGTACTTTTCATACAACTGGTCGATTTGCTTGAGCAACGGTTCCTCTTTCGCCCAATCCAAACTGCCATATTTGTCCGTGCCCTTGAACAACATATGCTCCAAATAATGGGCAAGCCCCGTATGCTCCGCCGGATCATTTTTGGAACCGGTTCTCACCGCCACCATGGTGTAAACCCGGGGTGATTTTTTTTGCGTCGATGTGATGAGCGTTAACCCATTGGCAAAGGTATATTGCCTCACTTTCAACGGATCGTTGCCATAACTGATCACCTCCCACTGCTCCGTGGTAGCAGAATTCAACCCCACAACCACATCCTGGGCCTGGGCGCTTACAGCACACAGGACAACCATCAACAAAGAAAAAACCGATTTCATAGAAGCACAAAAATAGGGGTTCTCCACCTTAGCCCTTGTGTATTTATCTTCGCAGACATCATGTACGTCGAAAATTGGGTGGCCCTTGGTTTGGGGGGGAATATGGGCAATCGTTTGTTAAACATCGGCAAAGCCCAAATGCTTATTACCCAACATTTGGGAGGAATCGTGAGGTGTTCTTCTTTGTACGAGACCGCTGCTTGGGGCAATACTGACCAACCCAATTTCTTGAATCAGGCCATTTTAATCAAAACACCTTTTACGCCCAAAATGCTGTTAAACAAGTGCTTAGAAATTGAAAAGCAACTGGGAAGGCGTAGAGAAATCAAATGGGGGCCTCGGATTATTGATATTGATATATTGCTATATAACAATATAAAAATCGCTTCAGAATCCTTAAATATTCCCCATCCACACATGCAAGACCGACGGTTTGTTTTGCAGCCCCTTGCAGAAATCGCACCCTCATACCTGCATCCCGTACTTAACAAGTCGCTACAAGACCTTCTCGCCAACTGTCCAGACACCCTGCCTGTCCAATTATTCTATCCCTGATGTATCTGCCCTATTGCCTACTACCCGATCTACGATGGTTCGTTGTTGGCCATCAGCAAGAAGCATTTACAATACTCCAAAACGCGCCCTTTCAAAAACAAAATGGTCTGAACAGGTATTTCATCGGCGGACCCAATGATGTTCAATCCCTGTCCGTGCCGGTCCACCATGAAGATCGCAATCTACCGCTCCCCCAAGTTCGGATCAATTACAATCAAAACTGGATAAAAGACCACAAGCAAGCCTGGCAAACCGCTTATGGCAAGTCGCCTTTCTTTGAATACTACGATTATCGATTTTGGGCGGTGTTCGACGAAAAACCCAACACCATGCAAGCGTTGATTGAAGGGTGCAACGATGTGCTATTTAAAAATCTTAAAATGACCCTAAACCCCGTCTACGCAAACGTTGAAGGAGCTGAAAAATCTCTCCGTGCGCAAGAACTCACAAGTCAATATCAGCAATCTGTGTCAAATCTCACACTACACGCATACTCCCAAGTCTTTGAAACCAAATTCGGATTTCGGTGGCCATTGAGTGCCATTGATTTGCTTTTCAACTTAGGGCCATTGTGCGGTGAATACTTCGAACGAAACACCCAGATTCTAGGATAGAACAACCTCACCAACTTCGCTATATTCGCATCATGAGCATACTGAAAAAACTGGCATCCCAAACAGCTGTTTACGGACTGAGTACGATGCTTGGGCGATTCCTCAATTATGCTTTGGTACCACTTTATCTCAGCAAATTTACCCCCGCTGAGTATGGCGTGGTGAGTGTGATGTTCACATATGCGAGTTTCCTCGCAATTTTCTTCGCGCTGGGATTAGAAACCGCCTTCTTCCATTTCAGTAAACAAACCCAGCAACCCGCAAAAGTTTTTGCCACTGCCACCTATACCCTCGTTTTTACCGGCTTCGCTGCCATATTGATTGCTCGTTGGTTTGGACCCCATATCATGGATTGGATGGGATACCCCCAATACCCCGAACTCATTGAATACCTTGTATACATTCTGTCAGCCGATGCTGTGACAGCTTTGGGATTTGCCTGGCTTCGTCAGCAAGAAAAGCCTTGGACATTTGCCTGGGTACGACTCAGCAACATCGGCGTGAATATTGCCGCCAACCTTTTTCTGTTGGTCATTGCACCTGCGTTTGGTGATTGTGTTATCAACCACAAAACGGAAATTCTGGGTTGGGCTTTCAACCCCACTCAATATACGAGTAACTTTTGGCAGTCGATGGCCCATTGGGGATTGGACCAAGCACAACCACACCGAATGATTGCCAACATTTTCATCAGCAATTTGTTGGCCTCAGCCATAACCCTACCCTTGCTCTCACGCACTTTCAAACAGCTCAAAGAAGGCTTCGATGTAAGCCTCATCAAGAGAATGTTGCGCTACTCGCTACCCCTTATCATCGTGGGACTTGCGGGCATGATCAACGAGACGTTGGACCGTTTGTTGCTAAAAAATTTGCTGCCCGCCAACATCGCGGATGCCGAAACGGGCATGTACAATGCATTTTACAAACTCAGTCTCGTGCTAACCTTGTTTGTCCAAGCCTTTCGTTTTGCCGCTGAGCCCTTTTTTTTCGGCAAAAGTGGCGATCCTGATGCCAAAGAAACCTATGCCTATGTGATGCGGATGTTTGTGTATGCCACAGGTGGCATCTACCTACTTACCATGGTTTTTATGCCTTGGATTGCACCCTTGCTGATGCAAAATCCCGAGTACTACACCAACGCCCGCGGTTTATCCATCATTCCCGTTTTGCTGGGTGCCAACGTCTGTTTGGGTCTTTATTACAACCTTAGCATTTGGTTTAAACTGTCCGGACAAACCAAAATGGGGGGGCTCATAGCCGCCATGGGGGCTATTGTCACTTTGGTTGGAAACTACTTGTTTATTCCTGAATATGGATTCGTTGCCTCTGCTTACACCACGCTAGCCGCATATGCAACGTTGGTTGTGTTGGGATACCTGTTTGGACAGAAACATTACCCAATACCCTACCAGGTTCCCCTTCTCTTATTGACCTTGTCTGTGGCGATCGTGCCTGTGGTTTGTTTGCCCATCTACTTTCCGGAATTGCCCCATGCCATTAATTTTGTTCTGCCCCTCATTTACGGGGCGATGATATATCTGATCGAAACCCTTTTGAAGAAGCAACATGCTCACCGTTAATATCATCAACCAATCCCAACACCCCCTACCCAAATACCAAACGGCATTGAGCGCAGGGATGGATCTTCACGCCAACCTTACCGAATCAGTCGAGTTGAATCCTCAATCGCGGATGCTCATTCCCACCGGTTTATTCATTGAATTGCCCAAAGGATATGAAGCACAAATAAGGCCGCGCAGCGGTCTTGCCCTCAAACATGGCATTACCGTCCTCAACAGCCCAGGCACCATCGATGCCGACTACCGCGGCGAAATCAAGGTGCTCCTCATCAATCACGGACAAGAACCCTTTTCCATACAAAACGGAGAACGCATAGCCCAAATGGTTATCGCGCAACACGCCACAGTACAATGGCAAGAAACCGAATCACTGACCGATACCGATAGGGGTTCAGGTGGATATGGAAGTACCGGATTAACCCAGCTTTAATATCCAATTCATTTGGAATCCCTACCTTTGCACCAATTTTTACAGACTTAAAAAGTTCATTATCCCCTCATGAAACTCATCATTCCAATGGCCGGCATGGGCAAGCGCATGCGCCCGCATACACTCACTACCCCCAAACCCTTAATCAAAGTTGCCGGAAAATCTATCGTGCACTGGCTCATTACCGACATTGCCTCAGTGTGTGGGGAGTCAATTGATGAGATTGGGTTCGTTGTAGGTCGTTTTGGCGATGCCGTTGAAGCCGAACTGCTCCAAATCGCTGAAAGCGTGGGAGCCAAAGGGAGGATTTTTTATCAAGATGTAGCAGAAGGAACTGGGCATGCCATCCTGTGCGCCCGTGAATGCCTCAAAGGCGATGTCATTGTCGCGTTTGCCGATACCCTGTTTCGCACCAAATTCAACCTAGACAAATCCAAAGATGGCGTGATTTGGGTTCACAAAGTAGAAAACCCCAGTTCGTTTGGTGTGGTAAAATACAACGAAAACAACATCATCACCGATTTTGTAGAAAAACCCACCACGTTTGTCTCAGACTTGGCAATCATTGGTATTTATTACTTCAAAAGTGGTGAAACACTGGAGGCGGAAATTCAATATCTCATCGACAACAACATTCGCGAAAAAGGGGAGTACCAACTCACCAATGCCATGGAAAACATGAAATCCAAAGGCATGCAGTTTGTCCCCGGCGCGGTAGATGAATGGCTCGACTGTGGCAACTACGCCGCCACCGTATATACCAACCAACGCGTGTTGGTCAACAAAGCCTCAGAATTCGAAGGAGCAGCAGCCCGTTTCGATGAAAGTGTCACCATCCATGAACCTTGTTTTATCGGCGAAAATGTATCTTTGAAAAACTGCGTGATCGGTCCGCATACCTCCATCGGCAATAATTCTACCGTAGAAAATTGCACCATCACCAACAGCATCGTACAAGAACAATGTTCACTCTATCAATTCAACTGCCACGACTCTCTCATAGGCAACCATGTTGTGGTGAACGGTTCGGGTGTGGAAAGCCAAGAATACAGCTTGGGAGATTTCAGCAGCATCGGTTAATCCCTTCCGAAACGAATTTGCATGCTTGCCGTCTCATGGCCTTTTTGGGTGTGCTTTTTTGGATTCCTTTTGCCTTGGCACAGTCGATGCCAAAATCATCATCGAAACCCCAGCCATCTGCACCCGCCTTACATTCCATTGAACTGCTTCACAAGAATGACACTGGAGACTTGTATGCTCCAACGGCATTGAAACTTGCATATTTCGAGGCAGAGGCCCAATACCAAGCGTGGAATTACAATGTTGCGCATTCCGCATTTCAACGAATTTTGGACAGTTTTAGTACTCCCCAAACCAATCAGTTTTTGTTGGGAGCATACTTCCGATTAGCCCAACTACATAGCATGAGTTACTCATTTGTCGATGCAAACAATGAGATACAACCCCATGACCCCGATATCATTCAAGCCCTTCAATATGTGAAAATGGGCTTGGGCTTGCAACCCAACCATATCGACCTTCTCTACTTAAAAGCGACCCTTGAATACAACGACGGATGTTCGCAACAAGCAGCCCAAACATTCATGATGCTCTGCGCCCTCGATCCCCATTCTTTCACCTTTCATCATTTCGCTGCCATGGCCCTATCCCAAACCCTGAAAAGACCCGGTGGAAACGTACAAGCCAAAGACCTTCTTGACTTTTGTGATACTTGGGAAACCCATTTGGGCAATACGGAAAAAGTAAGGCAATACCGACAAATGGCAAATGATTACCTACAGATTCAAGCGATATCCGCAGCCAAAAATAATCCCAACAAATCGTGGGAAAAACCCGTCAATGAAAACAAAAACACCCAAAAATCCGTTCTTTCAACAACCAACAAATACCGCAAATTCTTGGCACTATGTCTGGAATTGAATCGCTACCAAGAAGCCCATATTTGGGCTGATTCCCTGGAATCCGTAGCTCCCATATTTTCGGCCCACAACCTGGTCAACGCCTTTTCCCACGCGTACAACAACCTATGGGAACTCGCCCAAGCT
>JALQWO010000064.1:0-2159 GCA_023258655.1 Bacteroidia bacterium | reverse complement strand
AGCTCCCATATTTTCGGCCCACAACCTGGTCAACGCCTTTTCCCACGCCTACAACAACCTATGGGAACTCGCCCAAGCTGAAACCGCCAACAGCCAAGTGGAAACCGACCCGTTCATCCTCAACCAATACCTGAGAATCAGTGCCCGCATTGCCTCGCACAAAGCGCAACAACACCCCAATTTCGGTAACCCCAAACTACCCGAGACCGAATTGGCTTTGAATCTTTGGATCGACCTTCATCAGCGGGAAGGACTCTCTCCCAACGACCTCTCCTTCGCCATTTCCATCGCTGATCAAGCCCATTCCGTCCAATACCTGACCGTATGGAAACAAATGGCACAGGATTTGAAAAACCCTCCTACACAGAAATAATCCCCACCCCACACGCCCATGAAGCCCCTTTTCACCCTCGTTGCCCTGCTGGGCACCTATACTTTCGCACAGGCCCAAACGGTGCCGGTCGACAACAATCGTCTGCCGCAAGACAACCATTGGACGTATTTCACCGGGCGGTACGATGTTGACCTGAATAATAAAGACGTCCCACCCTTGGTCCTTAGCATCCGCATGAAACGAGATTCCATTGTTTGGTTTAGCCTCAGCGCCAATGTAGGTGTGCAAATTCCCGTGGCCAAAGGCATCATCCACAAAGACACCATCAAAATTGCCATCAACGAAATACCCAACCTTAACCCAGAAAAAGTTTACTTCGAAATACCCGTATCCGAAGCAATGAAAATTGCGCCAATCCCCCTCGGAATCAAACAAATCCAAAATCTCTTTGTAGGACAGCCCTTAGTTGATACCTGCAGCCGCGAAACACAACCCAGTTCAGTTTACAATTTATCAGTATCAAACAATCTGCTTTGCTACACAACCCAAACCGATCCCTTGGTAATCAAATCTTATTTTGGCACAGCGTCAGTTCAGACCGCTGTATTCTCGCAACTGCGCCTCACCGAAATCAGCAGTCGCATCAACCAAAAGAATGAAGCAACCGTGGAGCACTATCAGTGGCTTGATGTTTCAAAAGAATCCAATGGAGACTTCACGGCTCTCCCCATGGCATTGAAAATCACCGCCACCACTGCACAAGAAAGTGCACAAGTCGATTTGACGTTAACAACCGCACGCTACGATGCAATACCTTCGTATCCGTTCAAAATTGACGATTCCTACAAACGCCAAACCCTACCCTTAAAATAACATTTTGCGCATCCTGGCCCTCATATTGCTGCTGACTGCTTCCCTGTTGCCCAACCCAACACAGGCCCAATCACGCAAACAACTTGAGGCCAAACGCAAAAAAATGCAGCGGGTCATCGCCGAGCAAAAAAAGGCCCTAACATCCACCCAAAAAGAAAAGTCTGTTACCCTCGATAAACTCAATTCCCTCAACCAAATTATCCAACAGCGACAGGTGGTCATCAAAAACCTGGGCATGGAAATTCGATCGGTGAACTACGAACTGGGACAGAAACAGAAATTCCTCGACAGCCTCACCAAAGAGCATGCAGCCCAACAACTGAAGCTGAAAAAAACCATCATCAAAGCCTACAAAACACGCAAAAGCGGTCGGGAAATCGCTTTCGTGTTCTCCTCAAAATCCATCGCCCAAGCCATGCGCCGGTGGAAATACCTGAGAAAAATATCGGGGTACCGCCGACATCAAATCAGCGCCATCACCGCCCAAGCCCAATCGCTGGGAAAAACCATCAACCAACTGGAAGGCGTAAAACAAGAAAAATCGGTGCTGATGGGGGAAAACGAAAAAGAATCCAAAGAGCTCGAAACCGATAAACAAGCCAAACAATCCCTGGTCAAAGAACTATCGGGCAAAGAAGAAGAACTGCGCGATAAAATTCGCGACAATGAAAAAGCCATCGCCCGACTCAACAACGAAATCAGTCGGTTGATCGCCAAAGAAATCGAAGCCGAACGCAAACGCAAAGCCCGTGCCGCCAGCAGCGCCAGCAAAGCCCGCAGCGGTAGCAACACCAGCAGCGCCGGCAAAGAAAATCTGCTATCGCCCCAAGCCCGAGCCATCGGTGGCGCCTTCTCCAAAAACAGAGGCAACCTGCCCTGGCCCGTAGAACGCGGCTTCATCTCCCAAACGTTTGGTGTGCATGAACACCCCGACCTTGAAGGCATCACCACC
>JALQWO010000063.1 GCA_023258655.1 Bacteroidia bacterium | reverse complement strand
ATATGTGGGTCCGGCGGTTATGCGCTACGTGCAAAACAAGGACAATCGCTTGTTTAATTTATCGTATCGTTACGACTATGGAACATGGCATAACAAGGCATTGGAATTGATTCCGAGTTACATTTCTTATGTGGGTACGGATGGTTACACGGCGGCGGAAATCAGTCAGGCTTTTTACCGTTGGGGCTGCAGTTTTGGCGCCAACGCGGGTACGGAGCATTTTGTGTTTGGGGTTGAAGGTCCGGAAGAAAACTTCGATTCTGCGGTTTGGCTGTTCGACCGGTTGATGAACAATCCGAAGGTGGATGAGGCGGTTTTTGCGTCGATGGTGGCGGACATCATCAAATCGCGGGAGGATGCGAAATCGAATCCTTCGGCCATTCGCAGTGCTTTGTTGTCGTACGCGATGTACGGAGCCAACAATCCATCGAAGTGGGTGTTGAGCAATGCCGAATTGAAAAAAATGAAGGCAGAGGATTTGGTGAAATTGATCAAGGGGATGAAAAACATCAAACACACCTTGGATTATTACGGGGCTCGGGAGCAGTCGGCGGTGGCTGAATCGCTGAGAAAGTATCACCAAATGCCGCCGGATCAAACGAAGCATGAATTGGCATTTCAGTTGGATAAGTCTAAGTCGGTGAGTCAATTGTTTGTAGAAAAGGAAGTAACCCAGCCGGTGGTATATTTCACCCATTACGACCAGGTACAGGCGAGCATCAACTGGTATTCTCGGGGGTCGGTATTGAGTGAGGTGGAGTCGCCTTTGGTATCGGCGTTCAACCAATATTTTGGGGGCGATATGAGCAGTGTGGTATTCCAGAACATCCGGGAGGCGAAGGCGTTGGCTTACAGTACGTATGCTGTTTACCGTCCGGGCAACGCCAAGGGCCGATACAATTCCATGGTAGGATTTGTGGGTACGCAGGCCGATAAGTTTCACGATGCGGTGGGTGCGATGAATGAGTTGTTGACCACGTTGCCGCAGAACGCGGATGTGTTTGAGTTGGCGAAGAAGAGTTTGGCGAATCAGACGGAAACGAATCGGTTGGAGCGTTCGCGCTATATCTCATCCTTGGATGCGAGTTTGGACCGCGGTTTTTCTACGGTGGTACCGAACATGGAGAACTACAACAAACTGTCGACTTTGGGCATGGTTGACATCGCTAATTTCCACAAGGAAAGGGTGAGTGGCAAACCGTATTCGCTGGTGGTGGTAGCCGACCGCAATCGGGTGACGAAAGCGGATTTGGCCAAATATGGGAAGGTCGTTGAGGTGACGATTGACGAGTTATTTGGCTATTGATTGTTGGCCAGTTCGTGGTTCTTTAATCCAAATTCTTCAAAAAGCTTTTTGAGTGAATCCGGAGAAAAGTGCGCTTTCATTGCTTCCAGATGTCTGGCATGGTGCATATCTGTACAAGCAAAATCATACATTTTGTTTTTCAATAAATGATTGGCTACGCGTTGTACCTCTTTGCCATAGTAGGGTGTTAGTGAAAGCAAATTCAACTGAAGTTCAAATCCCAAATCCTTGAGATGTTCGTAAAATCCCAATTGTTTGTGGTAGTACATGTAACGCTCTGGGTGCGCAAGCACAGGTTCGTAACCTGCGATTTGTAAATCGAAACTAAAATTCTCTACCCGACTGGGTTTTTGTATGTAGCTAAATTCTACCAGAATGCGATTTTTGTTTAGCTTCAAAAGAGGTTGCTTCGTAGATAAGGCGTGCTGAAAAGTATCGTCCAACATATATTCAGCGGCGTAACGAAACTCAAGATTGACACCCAAATTATTTGCTTCTGTTTTCAACACATTCGCCGAATTTTGGATGGTCTCAGGCGTATTTGGATGGGTATCTGCAATGATGTGTGGCGTGCAAATGATGTCTGTAAAACCCAAATCGGCCATTCCTTTGAACAACAGAAGCGATGTTTCAACGTCGGGTGATCCATCGTCGATGCCTGGCAGTAAATGGTTGTGAAAATCGAGCATTTTTACAAATTTATGTATTCTCTGTTTACCCGAGAGAATAACTTCATCAATGGCTATTCGGTTTTATTATTTGCGTTTTTTGTCGAAAAAAAGAGATCTGTTGCACGAATTGCAACAACTTTAACACTAATTTCGTTGTTATTCTACGATTAACAGAAATTCTATGATGAATATTAAACAATTGACAGGAGTGATTTTGGGTGGTGTGACCGGCCTGGTTATGTTGGGCATGATAGCCTGTGATGGAGACAATGCGATTTCTGGGAGCATATTGAAGACACCAAATTTGTCAAATGCATCTTCATTTGACTATGAATTTGTTACCCAAGTCAATGGAACTTCATTGAGTGTCAAAGACATGATATTGAGTCGTTCATTCAAATTCAATACAGGGTTTCCTCCTGGATCTGGCAATGTAGATTCTGACATGCAGGAGGCTGCAATGACTTTCAGCAATGCCAGCGCCAAATTGGGTAGGGTATTGTTTTACGACAAACGCATGAGTTTGAACAATACTGTTTCTTGTGGCAGTTGCCATCATCAGTCATTGGCGTTTAGTGATCGACAGCCCATCAGTGTTGGATTCGGCGGTAAGACCACACGTCGGAATAGCATGAGTATCAACAACCCAGTAACATTTAATAATTTGTTTTGGGATTCTCGTGCACAATCACCCATGGATTTGAGTCTGCGTCCTGTTTTTGATCACATTGAAATGGGTATGGAATCTGATGAAATGTTGGAGAAGAAATTGGCTGCTACAGATTTTTACGCTCCGTTGTTCAAGGATGCTTTTGGAACCAGTGAAATTACCAGACGAAAGATTTCTTTGGCCATTACACATTTCGTGACATCTATGGTGTCGATGAATTCAAAAAATGACAAGGTAAATGAGGGAATGGCTCAGTTCACACAAATGGAAAAAATGGGTCATGACTTGTTTTTCTCGGAAAGAGCGGCTTGTTTCAAATGCCATAGCGGAAGCAATTTCAGCGCACCCGACGATCCAGGTGGGGCTTATGGCGCACCCACTGTTGCGGGAACAGCAAACATTGGATTAGACAGATCGTATGCAGACAATGGTAAAGGCAATGGCAAATTCCGCATTCCTAGTTTGCGCAATATTGAATTGAGCGCACCTTATATGCACGATGGTCGTTTTAATACTTTGGAAGCAGTGATTGATCATTACAGCCGAGGCATTCAGGCGCATCCCCATTTGGATGCCAACTTAAAGGATGGCAACGGTCAACCAAAGCGTATGAACTTCACAGCTGAAGAAAAAGATGCTTTGATTGCGTTTCTGCGCACGCTTACAGACGTCAGTTTCGTAAGCAATCCAAAATACTCAGATCCATTTGCCAACTAATTGTTGGACAATTATCCCGGGAGGATAGAGGTCATCACCTGCCGCCATGGTTACTGAAAATTCCATTACTGTACTGATACCTTCCGGTGCGGGAGCTCCGGGTTTTGCGGGAATTTGTCGGTGTCTTCGCCAAGAAACATCCTGGAAAGTCATCGCCGGAGATACCAATGAATTTGCTTATGGGAGGTCGTTGTGTGATGAATTCATGGTGGTTCCAAATACCCATAGAGAGGAAGAATATCTTCTTTGTGTTTTGGATATATGTACCTCACATGCTGTGGATGTTGTGTTGCCAATTACCACGCGGGAATTGGATATTTTGGCTAAAAACAAAGGAAAATTTGAAGAGATAGGCGTTGCCGTTGTTGTCAGTAGTGCGGAAGCCATTGATGTTGCCAACGACAAGGGAAAGTCGGCATTAAAAGCCCGTGAATTGGGATTACCGGTTCCGGAATTTCGGATCATTCATGATTTGGATACCTTTATTGACGCAGTGACAACATTGCAAGAATCCCAAGATTGGGTTTGTTTCAAACCCGTGAGGGGCAATGGTAGCAGGGGTTTTGGTATCGTTGTAAAGGAGATAGAGTCGGGGGCCTTCTTGAACAAAAAGGCGGGTATTGAACCCCTGACATTGTCTGAATGGAAGCTGCGCCTACCGCAGGTGTTTGAAACACCGTTGATGGTTTGCGGTTACATGTGGGGCAGGGAGTATTCGGTAGATATGCTTTGTTCCGGGGGTAAGAGTTTATTTTGTGTTCCGCGCACCCGCGACAAAATGATCGGTGGTATAAGTGTGGCTGGGAAACTGGATAGGAATTTTGGCCTCATCGCTTTTTGTATTCGGTTGGCGCAGTCTTTGGAACTTGATGGTCCCATTGGTATGCAGTGGAAAGAAGATGCCGACGGTGTTCCGCACTTGATTGAGATAAATCCTCGCTTGCAGGGAACAACTTCTGCCTTGGCGTTGGCGGGTGTGAATTTGCCTGTGCAGGCAGTGCGTTTGGCATTGGGTTTAGAACTGACTGCAAGTACTGCGGATATCGTGTGGGGTAAACAGTTTGTTCGCTTTTGGGATGAGCGTTTATTGGATTAAAATTGTACTTGGGTAGTTTTATGAATCTCAGTATCTTCGCAACATTATGAATACTCAAAAGCGTAACACCAAAGGCTACTGGGCGCTCACTGTGATCAGCGGCTTGGCACTTACTTACTTTACGATTTTTCAACCTGAGGCCTTTTGGCTTGGTCTGCCTACCTTCTTTGGTGGGATTGCCATGGCCATGGATTGGGTATAATTACTCTTTTCATCACTTATATTTCATCATGGAGTAAAACTGCTCCATAATTTTATTTATTTGCATACGATGGCAAATCAAAATTGGTTCGATTTCGAAAAAGACATAGTTGAGTTGATGGATCAACTCGAGAAAGCCAAGGACACCCATGAAAAGGGCAAGTTGGACATGACGGATATGATGGCGACCTTGGAAAACAAGATTGACGAGGCCAAGCAATCTGTATATGGAAATTTGACGGGTTGGCAAAAGGTGCAAATCAGCAGGCACCCCGACCGTCCTTACACCCTTGATTACATTGAGAACATTGCTACCGACTTCATTGAGTTGCATGGTGATCGTCATGTGAAAGACGACAAAGCCATTGTGGGTGGATTCGCCAATATTGAGGGTAAGCCCTTCATGATCATCGGTCAGCAAAAGGGAAGGAATACCAAGCAGCGTCAATTGCGGAATTTTGGTATGCCAAACCCCGAGGGTTACAGGAAGGCCTTGCGTTTGATGAAGTTGGCAGAGAAATTCAATGTGCCCATCCTCACTTTGATCGATACACCTGGTGCATCGCCAGGATTGGAAGCAGAAGAAAGGGGTCAAGGAGAAGCCATCGCCAGGAATTTGCTGGAGATGAGTGTATTGAAAGTACCCGTGATATGTGTGGTTATTGGTGAAGGTGCCAGTGGTGGTGCTTTGGGTATTGGTGTTGGCGATAGGGTATTAATGATGGAATACACTTGGTATAGCGTGATTAGTCCGGAGAGTTGCTCAAGCATTTTGTGGCGCACTTGGGAGATGAAAGAACGCGCGGCCGAGGCATTGAAATTATCCGCTACAGATATGTTGCAAAATCGATTGGTGGATGGCATTGTTCCAGAGCCTTTGGGAGGTGCTCACCACGATCCACAGGCTGCTTATCATTCATTGAAAGATGCAGTTTTGAATTGCTTGTCTGAATTGGAGGGCATGGATGCCGAGGCCAGAATACAAGAGCGTATCGCGAAATTCTCGTCTATGGGCGTTGTTGTGGACGCATAAAAGGGCTTTTCAAACACCCCAAAACCCATGCAAGAGAAATTGAGTATCACGAAGTTGTTTGGGATTGACTATCCCATTATACAGGGGGGTATGATTTGGTGCAGTGGCTGGGAATTAGCTAGTGCAGTGTCCAACGCAGGTGGTTTGGGTTTGATCGGTAGCGGGAGTATGTATCCCGATGTATTGCGTGATCATATTCGGAAGTGCAAGCACGCCACGGACAAACCTTTTGGGGTGAATGTGCCGTTGTTGTATCCAGATATAGACCAACATTTGGAGATAATTGTGGAAGAGGGTGTAAAAATTGTGTTTACTAGTGCAGGGAATCCTGCGAAATATACCGGTTGGTTGAAGGATAGAGGAATAACTGTAGTTCATGTGGTGGCCAATACCAAATTTGCAAAAAAATGTGAAGATGCTGGTGTGGATGCCATTGTGGCGGAAGGGTTTGAGGCGGGTGGTCACAACGGTAGGGAGGAAACAACAACGATGTGTTTGATTCCCATGATTGTGGATAGTGTATCGGTTCCGGTGATTGCGGCGGGCGGTATTGGTTGTGGTAGGACGATGGCGGCAGCCATGTGTTTGGGCGCTTCGGGCGTTCAGGTTGGTAGCAGGTTTGCAGCCTCATTGGAAAGCAGTGCTCATGCGCATTTTAAGGAACAGATTTTGGCAGCTGTAGAGGGTTCTACGGAGTTGACATTGAAGGAAATAACGCCGGTACGGTTGTTAAAGAATCCCTTTTATCAATCAGTGATTGCGGCATATGAACGCGGTGCGGATGTGGAGGAATTAACGTTGTTGTTGGGAAGAGGCCGAGCGAAGCGAGGCATGTTTGAAGGAGATTTGGTGGAGGGAGAATTGGAAATCGGACAGATTAGTGCGCGCATCGATGCC
The DNA here is from genome assembly GCA_023258655.1 of Bacteroidia bacterium. GTDB lineage: Bacteria > Bacteroidota > Bacteroidia > NS11-12g > UBA955 > UBA955. The sequence goes on along the minus strand of JALQWO010000063.1, from coordinate 2,129 downwards.
CTAGAGTCGGCCGGAGACATTGTAAAAAACATGGTGGCGGAATACCAAGCCATCGTCCAGAATTCATCTTTTTTTCATTTTTAACGAATGGACTTGTTGGATAATCGTTGGAAGGTTATTTACTGTGCAAGCCGGCAGGAGAAAAAAGTTTCTGCCTATCTCACACAGCGGAAAATCGAACATTATTTACCCTTGGTTAATACCTTACGCGTTTGGAGCGATCGCAAAAAATGGGTAGAAATGCCTTTGTTCAATGCGTACATCTTTGTACGGCCATCTGAAATTCAGCGCGATTTGGTATTGCAAGTTCCCGGTGTGGTGAAATATCTGCGCTACAATGGGAAAGACGCATTGGTTCCCGATAAAGATGTTGCCTTGATTCAACGATTGATTGAAAAGGGTTATCAAATTCAGCAACAGGACATGTCTACGCCGTTGGAACCGGGCGATTTGGCGACCGTGCTTGATGGTCCATTCAAAGGTGAAGAGGTAGAAGTGCATTACTCAGAGGACGAAGTGTATGTAATTGTCTCAGTGGAAGGATTTTCAAACAGTTATAAGGTGAATTTACCGCGGGAAGTGTTAAAATTGAAGAAGAAAAACAAAGACCGCGACAAAGCACTATGGTAGGAAACACAATTTTATTGTTATCGCCGCACACGGATGATGCGGAATTGGGCTGTGGCGCTACGATTGCCAAGTTAATCAGACAGGGAAAGAAGGTTTACTATGCGGCGTTTAGCGCGTGTGAGCAGAGTGTGATTGAGGGGTTTCCAAAAGACATTCTGATTCACGAGGTGAAAGAGGCCACCGCGGCATTGGGTATTTCGCCGGAAAATCTTTTTTTGTACCGCTATGAGGTGAGGACATTCAATTACCGTAGGCAGGAGATATTGGATGATTTGATTCGTTTGCGCGAAGAGTTGAAGCCGGATACGGTTTTGATGCCTTGTTTGCACGACATTCATCAGGATCACAAGACCATGGCTGAGGAGGCGTTGCGGGCCTTTAAGTTTTGCAATGTGTTTTGCTATGAGTTGCCTTGGAACAACTTGAATTTCAATACTGCGGCGTTTGAGGTGGTGAGTGAGGAGGATGCGCAGGCGAAGGTTATGGCATTGTCGAAGTATCGCAGCCAGGCCCACCGTCCGTATGCCAACGAAGAATTTTTACGCAGTCAGCTGCGGATGCGTGGGGTGCAGGTATCGCGCCGATATGCCGAAGTTTTTGAAGTGGTACGCATGATTTCTGAATAGGGATGGCGGCCACACCAAACAGCGAGGGTCGTGGGGTGAGTGTTGGGGAGCGTTGGTTTTTTTATTTGGTTTTGTGTGTGGTTTTGGTGGCGGCGTTGCTGCGGTTTGGTTGGTTGTTTTCGTTGCCGTTGACCAATGACGAGACGTCGGCTTTGATGCGTTTGCAGGTATCAGGGTTGGGAGAATTGATTAATGGGGTGGTATGGAATGATGGCCATCCGATGTTGGTACAGGTGTTTTTGTGGTATTGGACGCAGTGGTTTGGGACGGCGGTATGGGTGATCAAATTGCCATTTTTGTTGTGTGGTTTTGGGTCGGTGGTGTTGACGATACATATTGGGATGCGGTTGGGCAGACCTTGGGCAGGTTTGATGGCTGCGGCGATGTTGGCCACGTTGCAGTTTCCGGTGATGTATAGTGAGATCGCACGTCCGTATGCGCCTGGTCTCTTGCTGAGTTTATGGGCTTTTTACCTTTGGCTGCGCTGGGTGGGATTGTGCGGTGGGGATTCTTTGCGGGTGGGGGATTCCATTTCTCCGATGGGGTTGTTGGCGTTATCGGGGTATTTGGGGGCGTCGAATCATTATTTCAACGGGCTGTTTTTGGGGCTGTTGTTTTTATTGGGGTTGCTGTGGTTGCCACGGCGGTTTTGGTTGCGGTATTTATGGCCTTGGGTGTTGATGGTGGCGATGTACGGGCATCAATTGGGAATTTTTCTGCATCATTTGCAGGTAGGGAGTCCGGGTTGGTTGTCGGTTCCCACCTTGGAAACCTTGGGGAAGCACGTGGCTTATTCTGCCGGATATAGTTTGTGGGTTTGGGTGATGTGGTTGTTGGTGGGAATTGGGGTTTTGATTTTGTGGATGAGGGGCC
>JALQWO010000062.1 GCA_023258655.1 Bacteroidia bacterium | reverse complement strand
CAGGAGCCTGGTACGGAATCCGAAATCAAAGCATTCTGCTCCACGAAGTACGACGTGACCTTTCCGATGATGAGCAAAGTGGACGTGAACGGTGACAAACAGGATCCGCTCTACGCATTCCTCAAAAGCACCTCAACAAAGACCGACGACATCAGCTGGAACTTTGAAAAGTTCGTGGTCGGCAAGGATGGCAAAGTCGTTGGTCGGTTTGCTCCGCGAACCAAGCCAGATGCCTCAGAAGTTGTCGAAGCCGTCGAAGCCGCTCTGAAGAAGTGATTGGCAGGCGGCCCCTGCTGTTCAATTTCGCTGAAACACAGACCCCATGGCTCCTGCGAGTCATGGGGTTTTGCATTTGAGCTATTCGGTACCGCCAACTTCCTGCATATCGAGCTGTTTCATTTTTCGGTACAGATTGGATCGATGCAGTCCGAGCAGTTTGGCGGCATCGGTCATATTTTCCTGGGCCTGACGGATGCTGCGGCGAATGAAATCCCGCTGAAACTCGCGGGTGGCATTTTCAAGTCCGAGTTCAATTGCCGGCAGGCGTGAATTGGTGGCATCCGGGCTGAGCATGAACGAGAGGTCTTCGGCTTCGACACGTTCCCCTGGGCAGAGGAAGGCCAGTCTTTCCATGAGGTTTCGCAGTTCGCGAACATTTCCGGGCCAGGCGTGTTCCTGAAGCCTGCGGCGGGCTTCGGTAGCCAGTGTGAGTCCAGGGCGGCGGGCCTGAGTGGCGAAGCGTTTCAGGAAGTGTTCGGCGAGTGGTAGGATGTCTTCGGGGCGTTCGCGAAGAGGTGGAAGTTCGAGCGTTACGACGCCCAGCCGATAGTACAGGTCTTCGCGGAACTTGCGGGCGCGGACAAGTTCGGCAAGGCTGGCATTGGTGGCTGCAACAATGCGCACGTTGACGGGGATGACCTGGGAGCCGCCAACACGCGTGATGGCTTTTTGTTCCAGAACGCGCAGAAGTTTGGCCTGACCGCCGGGCGACATATCACCGATTTCGTCGAGGAACAGAGTGCCACCGTGGGCTTGCTCAAATTTCCCAATACGCTGTTTGATTGCCGAGGTGAAGCTGCCTTTCTCGTGTCCAAACAATTCGCTTTCAATCAATTCTGTGGGTATAGAAGCGCAGTTTACTTCCACCAGAGGGTAGGAGGCACGATTGCTTTTCTCATGTAACCAGCGGGCCACCAATTCTTTGCCGGTACCATTTTCGCCTGTGATGAGGACGCGGGCTTCGGTGGGAGCCACTTTTTCAATGGTTTCCTTGATTTTGCCGATGGCCGGTGTTTCGCCGATGATGTCGAAGGTTTTGGCCACTTTCCGTTTTAACACTTTGGTTTCACTCACCAAATTGTTTCGGTCGATGGCGTTGCGAATGGCTATCAACAAACGATTGAGATCCGGTGGTTTGGTGATGAAGTCGTAGGCCCCTTTCTTGGTTGCATCGATGGCCATTTCTACGTTGCCATGGCCAGAAATCATGATGAAGGGAAGGTCGGGACGCAAGGCCTGGGCCCTGTCTAGCAGTTCCATTCCATCAATACCGGGCATTTTTACGTCGCAAAGCACCACATCAAATTCATTCTTTTGAATCAGTTGTAAGCCTTTGTTGCCATCATCAGCTGTTGTGACGGTGTAGTTCTCATATTCAAGGATTTCCTTGAGGGTTTCACGGATCGGCGCTTCGTCGTCGATGACCAATATTTCAGCCATGTTTTGTGTATATATTAGAATACAATGATACGACCTCAGTAGGACACTCACTGTCTAACTTTTCCACCAGTTATTCCCGATTTTTTTTCGACTTTTCGATGAGCGTTTCAGAGTGATTTATTTATTGGTCACAATGGGGATTGCAGCCGGCTTTTCGGTGCCTTGTTTGTAGGGGTCAAACCAATTCTTAAAGCGTTGATAATGAGGTTTATATAACGAATTTATTTCATTCAATGTTGTGCTGAAAATCTCAAAAAAAAGACCTGTATGACAAGGATGAAAAAGTGGTTGTGGACGATTTAGGGCTCCATTTGGTTGTCTGATGTGCATCACCTTTTGTAAAAATGTTTGGCAATGTGGCGATTTTGATTCATTTTTGTTTTTGAGAGATACTCCATTTAAAGTATGAACAAACAAATACTGGGAAGAATATTGGCCGTTGCGGGGTTGTTGGCCCCTTGGATGGTTGAGGCGCAACAAGATCCAATGTTCACGCATTTTACGTACAACAAATTGTTCTATAACCCCGCGTATGCTGGGGCTTCGGGGCAATATTGTTTGAATGCCATTACCCACCAACAGTGGTTGGGTTTTGATGATCAGACTTCTTACTTAAGAACCCAAAGTGGTACTCCTATTGAAATGAATCTGGACAAAATGCGAACCAACATCGCACCACAGACCATGGGATTGGGCTTTTCAGCGCCTGCCATTTACAAAGACAAAAATTATGGTGGTGCTACTTTCTCTTATGTGAGCGACAAAATTGGTTACGAGAGCAGCTTGTACATGAAAGGAGGAATCGCTTTGGCTTACCCCATGGTGGATGGTTCTAACATTCGCGTGGGCGTGGATTTTGCCAACATCACAAAATCGTTGGATGGCAAAGGACTTCGTGCACACGACCCCAACGATCCTATGATTCCATCAAACGAAGTTTCTGACAGCCGCACCACATTGGGTGTTGGAGCTTATTATACTACGCCAAACATCATGGATGGTGCATACATCGGTTTGAGTGCGACCAACATGACACCCCAGACTTTCGTGTACGGTGGAAGCGGAACAATTACTGCGGCGACCAAGCGTCACTACTATTTGGTGGCCGGATACAAACAAGAGAGCTTCTTGGGCAATCCTACCTTGGTGCTGGAGCCAGCGATTTTGGTGAAAGCAGCTGCCAACGCCGGATTCATTAAGCCTCAGTTGGATATGCAAGGAATGGTTACCTGGAATGATTTGTTCGCAGGGGGCGCAAACCTTCGTGTGTACGGTGCAGGTTTGGAATCCTTTTCACTGATGTTTGGTTACTATCCTCCATTGTTGGGCAATGGGGCAGGAGCCACCCAGCGCTTGCGTGTTGGTTATTCCTATGATATTCCGATGAACCGTTTGATCAGAAGTCAGACCGGTACCCACGAAATCCAAGTAAACTATTGTTTTACCTTCACTTTGCCTGAGCGCCCTGTGAAAGTTTATCGTCACCCCCGTTGGATGGAGCGTTCACCGGAGTTCGATTAATTGAAAAAAATATTTATCCACATAAAATAAACATCTTAATATTGCGTTTATACCCTACACGAAATAAAAATAATGTTGATTTATTCAAGTCAAACTTTATTTTTGCAACTTTAGAACAAATACGCAATATCAAAACTGCATAATGAAAAATACAGTGATGAGTTTCTTCACAAACAACGAGTTCGCTAAGAAAGCTTTGAATTTCTTGGGCAATCGAACCCTTCGCAGGGCTGCGGTAGTGGCTTCTGTAATGGTCTATGCATGCGGACCTGCCGACACAGGCGACCTAACCGGTGTGTTGGGAAGACGACCTTGGTTTCACCCACAGCCTCCGGGCATGGTGTATGTGAAATCGGGTACTTTCCATACTGGACAAGGTGGTCAGGATGTTTTCAATTCTTATTTAGAGCCAAACAAGCAGATGACAATCACTGCGTTTTGGATGGATGAAACCGAAATCACCAACAACGAATACCGTCAGTTCGTCAACTACGTAGTAGATTCTCTGGCTCGCATCATGTGCGACGATGATGAATACTACTTCCCTGAAGACGAAGAAGGTAACCGTTTGATCAACCCTTACCGCATGGTGGATTGGGTGAAGCACAAAGAAGAATTGGCGGATATGTTGTACCAAGGGGACGAACGTTTCCAGGGCAAGCACCAGATTGATACCCGTAAATTGATCTACCACTTCATGTGGACTGACTATGAAGCGGCTGCCAAATTGGATCGCGACAAATACGCGCCCATGGATCGCGCTCAATTCATGCGTACTGAAGATGTATTGGTTTACCCTGATACATTGTGCTGGGTGCGTGATTTCACCTATTCATACAACGAGCCCATGGCTCAGGTGTATTTCCACCATCCCAAATACGATGAATATCCAGTTGTAGGTGTTTCTTGGCATCAAGCATACGCTTTCTGCCGTTGGAGAACCGATCGCAAGACGGCCTATTGGGAAATGAATGGTTACTTGCCAAACACCCATGATTTCCGTTTGCCTACCGAATACGAGTGGGAATATGCTGCCCGTGGTGGTCGTATTGGAAACAAATACCCCTGGGGTGGTCCATATGCCCGTAACAGTAAGGGTTGTATGTTGGCCAACTTTAAACCCTTGCGTGGTAACTATGGGGTAGATGGGGGTGTTTACCCAGTGCGTGTAGACAGTTACTTCCCCAATGATTTCGGCTTGTACAACATGGCTGGTAACGTTGCGGAATGGACCCGTACCTCTTGGGATGAAGCCAACAACGCGTTTGCGCATGATTTGAATGGTGAATCTTACACCTTCATCAAGGAGCGTGGTAAAGAAGGAAAGCGTCAGGTAAAAGATATTCCCATCAACGAAAAGCGCAAAGTAATTCGTGGTGGGTCTTGGAAAGACGTTGCCTACTTCATCGAGAACGGTGCGAGAACCTACGAATATCAAGATACGAGCAAATCTTACGTGGGATTCCGTTGTGTTCAGACTTACATCGGTCGTTCAAACACCGACAGAAAGTAATCTTTCGTAGAATAATCTTTGGGATAATTCGTTTAACTAATCAACTAACTATAACTAAATACATATTATGAGCAAAAGTTTCTTTGAATCAAAAAAGTTTAAGACAACCATGAACTTCGTTTATGGTATCGGTGCTGCGGTTGTAATCGTAGGTGCGTTGTTTAAAATCTTGCACTTAAAAGGTGCGGACATCATGTTGTCAGTGGGTCTTTTGACAGAGGCAGGTATTTTCTGTATCTCTGCATTTGAACCTGTTCACATGGATCCAGATTGGTCTTTGGTTTATCCTGAATTGGCAGGTGGTGACCCAACCGAAAAAAAGAAAACAGGCAGCGTTTCACAACAATTGGATTCTATGTTGGCTCAGGCAAAGATTGGTCCTGAATTGATTGAGAGTTTGGGCACCGGTTTGACTTCTTTGAGCAGCAATGTGAAAGAAATGGCAAATTTGTCAAATGCGGCTGTTGCTACCAATGAGTATGCAGAAAGCGCTTCCAAGGCTGCCAAAAACATGAGCTCTATCGCTGATAGCACTGCCATGGTTTCTGATTCAATGGGTAATTTCTCTGCCGGTTTGCAAGGCGCTTTGACCAACATCAGCGCTACTGAGACAGCCACTGCAGAATTTTCAAGCGAATTGAACAAATTGAACCGCAACTTGAGCAACTTGAACTCAATTTACGGTAACATGTTGAGCGCCATGGGTGCAAACAAAGCCTAACCTTTATTTATTCCCACTAAACTAAAAAGGAGAATAGAAAATGGCAGGTGGTAAAGTATCCGCACGTCAAAAGATGATCAACATGATGTATCTCGTGTTGACGGCCCTTTTGGCATTGAACGTATCCAAAGAGATTATCAAGGCATTTAACTTGATTGAGAACTCATTGGATAACTCAACAAAGAACATCGTACAAAAGAATACTGCTGTTTTGGGTAGTTTGGTGAAAACCGCTGCCGAAAACAAAGCGGCTGCTGCTGCAGTTTCCTATTGCAACCAAGTACAAGGCATCAGCAAAGCTTTGATCGACCGTTTGAACGGCATCAAAAATGAATTGTTGTTGCGTTCTGGTGACCAAAAAGACCCCAAAATGGGTCGTAAACAAGAGCCAGAGGCCTTGTTGGTAAAAGGTGGTGTTGCAGAATTGGCGCAAGGTGACAACATGGAAGTTCACGGCAACTATTTCATGGTAGAGAATGGTGGTAAGAATGGAACTGATTTGCAAGATGCTATCAACAAAGCCCGCAAAGACATGTTGGCTGTTATGCAAAAAGCATCGAGCGATCCAGTTTTGGCTGCTTCTCCTGAAACCAAGAAAATGTTGTTGGATCGCATGAAAGCCATCGAAGAGAAAACCTCTTTGTATGCCAACAATGCAACCAACTCTAGCGGAACAGAACAGTCTTGGGTATCTATGTACCTTGAACACTCTCCATTGGCAGGTGTATTTGCCATGTTGAGTAAAGTGGAAAACGATTCTCGTTCAATGGAAGCAGAAGTTATGCAAGCCTTGGCAGAGTCTGTTAACGCAGCTGACTACAAGTTCGACAAGTTGATTCCTGTAGTTTCTGCTGCAACGAGCGCAGTATTGACAAATCAAACCTATGAAGCAAACATTTTGTTGGCCGCATACAACTCAAAAGCCCAGATGATTGTGACTGTAAATGGTCGTCCTATCGAAGTTGTTGATGGTGTAGGTAAGTACAAAGTGACATCAGCTTCGCCTGGTACCCAGAAATACAAAGTAGGTATTCAAGTTCCTAAGCCTAATGGTGGTGGCTCTGATAACTACGAGACCGAGGCAGAGTACAGTGTATTTGCTCCTCAGGCTGCAATTTCTGCCGATGAGTTGAACGTGGTATATGTAGGTTTGCCTAACCCCATTTCAGTTTCTGTAGGTGGTGTAGATCCAAAGAATGTGAATGTAACAGTAACCGGTGGTGGTGTGAGCTTACGCCCTTCTAAGCCTGGTCAATACAATGCGATTATCCCTACTCGTAATGGTAACGAATGTATGATCAATGTGACTGCGAAGTTGCCCGACGGTCGTACCGTTTCTATGGGTTCAAAGAAATTCAAAGTACGTAACGTACCTCGTCCAGTATTCAAAGCCGGTAGCGTAGGATTTAGTGGTCCTATCTCTTTGGCGGCGATGAAAGTTCAGGCCAATGCTGTGGCAGCTCTGGATAACTTCGTGTATGATGGTGTTAAGTATGATGTATTGTCTTACCGCTTTACTTGTATCGGTCGCCGTACCAACGGTCCTAAAATTCAGGTGGTAAACGGTTCAAGCTTGGCGCCTATTGCATCATTCTTGAAAATGTTGGGCCCTGGTGATTTGATTCAGTTTGACCAAATCAAAGTAATCGGTCCAGATAAAGTACCCAAGTTCCTCGACAACGTTGGAGGATCTGTAAACTAAAAAACAAATCAATGAAACGCATATTAATCACACTCGCATTTGTTGCAACAGCTGGTTTGCAAGCCCAGGATTGGGGTGGTGGATGGGGCGATCCTGCTCCGTCGGACAAAAAGAAGGGCTCTGGTTCTTCTGAGCCTGCACCGGCCACTTCAGATCCTGCCGCTGACGCGCCAAAAAAGGAGGCTGAAATAGTGATCCCAACCATTGGTACTCACTACGATGATCCTGCAGTGCCTCATTATGAGCCTGAATACGTGAACCAAGATACGAACATTCGTAACTTGCAAGGTATCGTGATGCAGAGACCCTATCTCCGCAACGCAGATGTTAAGTTCCGTAAGCGTGTTTGGAGAGTGATTGACTTGCGTCAAAAGATGAACCGTTCATGGACTTGGCCCAAGAATCCAATTTCTCAAGTATTTTGGGAGTTGGGTACCAAGGGTTTGGTTCGTGCCTATGCAACAGATTCTTTCAACCGTGTAATTACGCCTGAAGACATCATTCGTTCTACGGCAGAAATTATCACAACGTCTAAGCAGCGTCCTGGTTCTGATGACCCAACGGATTTGGTTGATACGTCTTTTCCTGAGTATTTCTCTTGGGATTTGATTCAAAAGTTCGAAATCATGGAAGATTGGGTGTTCGATTACAAGCATGGTGAGTTCAAACCCATCATCATTGGTATCGCACCGATTCAGCCTAAGAACATTATGGGTCAGACCTATGACGTGAAACCTTTCTGGTTGAAGATGGACGATTGCCGTCCAACCTTGGCAAAATCAGAAGTATTCAACCGCTATAATGATGCGATGCGTTTGAACTGGGATCAGCATATCAATCATCATCGTTTGTTTGATAGCTACATTGTGAAGACATCAGAGTGGGATGATCGTTACATCAACCAAAAGGCAGAATTTAAGCAAGATGGATTGGCATCGTTGTTACGTGCAGAAGAAATTAAAAACGATTTATTCATCTTTGAACACGATTTGTGGGAGTATTAATCACTAAGATTTTTAACTTGTAAAATAGAATCTTTCAAAACCCCGGCCTTGCGGCCGGGGTTTTTTGTTGGTTACTGGCCGACGTAAAACCGATTTCTTCCGGTTTCACTTTGAAATTACCCCCAAATTGCGTAATTTTGCCGTTCGTTTTAGTAACGATGTACGACAAAGCGGAAGATTTGTGCATAGAGTTTGTCAAACTAAAAGATGGCAAACACAACTTAGACTTCCGGGTTGACGAGACGTTCTTTGAATCATTGGGGAGTACAGAGATACACAAAGCGGATGTGTGTGTTGCAGTTGAAGTTGATAAAACAGTGAACTGGATGCACGTTCGTTTACAAATGTCTGGTAGCCTAACTGTTGATTGTCACCGTTGTTTGGTGGCTTTACCCATGCAAATCAATACCAAATATTTGCTGATCGTAAAACTTGACAGCCAGGACGAAGCAGACAAAGACCATGAAGACGAAGGAGTTGAATTGATTTACCTCCGTCCGCATGAGTTTAAATTGAGTATCGCCCAGCCCGTTTATGAGA
>JALQWO010000061.1 GCA_023258655.1 Bacteroidia bacterium | reverse complement strand
GATTGCGGTCGTTTCCGAAGAGGTATTGCTTTTGTTGCTCAAGTTGGGCGATGGCTTTCTTGTGTTCCTCAATATTCTCTTCCAGGGCGTCGATCTCCCGGGCGATTTTATAGCGATAGAACAAATTATTCATGTCGAAGAACGCCATCCAAATGACAAAAAATCCGAACAAGATGTAGTAGCGGAATCGAAACAGCGGGTGCAGCATAACACAACAAATTTGATGAATTTTTCAGATTATCCAACCCCGCCTGTCGGGGCTGTGCGATAATTTGTACTATTTTCGAAGACTCCATGAAAACCCAGCGCGTTCTTTCAGCAATTACAACACTTTCAGCATTGATTTTGGGGTTGGCAAGCTGTGGTGAACACCCACGGGACGCCAACAAATCGGACATTGTGTGGATAAAGAACGCTTACGCCACTTTGTTTCGGGTGGGCTACTCGGGTACCGATAGTTTTTTGGAGCTGTATACCGACGCCCAAAGCAAGAAAATCGCCGGAGCTTTTCATTGGGGCACATCGGCTGCGATCCAGGGGTACGAAAAACTCAAAGACCGGAGCAAAATTGTGAGTTTATCCGCCATACATACTGGCATGTTGGCCGAGCTAAACGCCCACAGACACTTGGTTGGCGTTGAATCTCGCAAATACATCGCCCATCCGTTGTTACAGGAAAAATCCACGATAAATTCCCTCAGTGAGGTTGCCCCCGACGGACCAATTCTGCCCGAGAAACTGGCTTTTTGCAACCCTACACTCATGTTTGGCACCCTCAGCAGCATAGAGGACAAACAGGCCATTGAGCGACAGGCCAAAGGGAAATTTTCCGTGCTTTGGTGCAACAACCACTTGGAGAATCACCCATTGGGCAGGGCGGAATGGATCATTGCATTTGGTTGGGTTATGGGTAAGGCCGAAAAAGCACAGGGCCAATTTAACACCGTAAAAAAGGACTACGAATCGCTGGTGGTAGAGGCCAAAAAATCCGCTGGCACCCACCCCAAAGTCATCACCAACTGTGTTTACAACGGGATGTGGTTTGTACCGCAATATTCATCGTATGTTTCTCAGTTCATTCGCGATGCGGGTGGAGAGCCTATCACGGCCGAAAATGGCACTGGCAGCAATGTCGTGAACATTGAAAAGGCCGTTGGTTTATTTTCGGAGGCCGACATTTGGATCAACACAGATTTGTGTACAACCCTAAATTGTTTAAAATCGAGCGATCCCCGGGTTCAGCACATCAAGGCTTTCAGAAATGGCAAGGCCTATCATTTCAACAAACAACTGCAGGCGAATGGCAGCAATCCATACTGGGACATGGGCTGTATTTATCCCAACCGAATTCTGAGCGACCTGTTTCACATCTTTCGGGATGATTTACCAACAGATTCCACGTACTACTACGATATTTGTAAGTAAGCACCCAGATACATGCAGCAGAGCCAAGCGCCGATATCTTCTTCTTCCGCGGTGAATCGCCGCGGCCTGCGGCCGCGGCTAACCCTCCTGCTCGGCGGCATCTTGGGCATCATTTTACTGCTCGACCTTGAACCTTACGCCACCCGATGGCTACAACCCGGTGGTGACATCATCTTCTGGGACCTCCACTTTCCCCGCGTCTTCGCCGCCGCCATTGGCGGTATCGCCCTGTCGTGGAGTGGACTCATGATGCAAACCCTTTTCAGAAACCCCCTTGCCGGGCCCTTCCTCATCGGAATCACCCCCGGTGCCACCTTCGGTGTGGCCCTCGTTACCTATTTGGGGGCTTCTATGGGACTTGAAGACAGCGGCACATCCTTCGCCCTGCAACCCCTCGCTGCGCTCGGGGGCGCCATGCTCGTGCTATCCATACAACTCCTGCTGCAAAAAAAATTAACCCAATTGCATTCGCTCCTGCTGGTAGGACTGGTTCTTGGCTACTTCTTCGGTGCCGCCGTAGACATCATCACCCAAACCGCCCAAGCACAACAAGTGAAACAATTTGTTATGTGGGGCATGGGCGGCTTCGACCGCGTACTGCCATCCCAATTAATCCTTTTGGGATCCTCAGCCCTCATTGGGTTGCTCATCCTCTTGTATCATCGTCACGCATTCAATGCGTATTTACTCGGTGATATCCACGTAGAAAGTGCCGGAAAATCTGTCAAAAACTTGCGATTGTGGCTCATTATTGGCAGCGCAAGCATGGCCGCCATCGTCACCGCCTACTGTGGTCCCGTATCCTTTGTGGGACTCATCGCCCCTCACCTCTCCCGAAAAATCCAAGGGACGGAATCGCACGGACCCAACATCCTTACCAGCGCCTTTGCTGGAGCCGCACTCACCTTAACGGCCGACTTGCTAGCTAACCAACTCATCCCCAACACCGTATTGCCCATCAACGCCATTTTGTCCATCATCGGCGCCCCGGTGGTCATTTTCATGCTCGCCCGTAAAGACTAACACCCGCCGGCAAGCCCCATCGCGCCAAACGCCTCCAATTACTCCAAGCGCTCCTGTTTGATGATGTGGTCTATCTGATAATCCAACACCGGATCATACTCCTGCTTCAAATTGTGTCCGTAAAAGCTACCAAACGCCTGCCAAAACAAAGCCTCAGTGGTGCCCCGGTAATTCTTCATGATCTCCCAACTCGTTTTGCCTGTCTCCCGATGCAACAATTTCATCAATACCTGTCCCTCCCCTATGGTCATGTTCTTCAACTGCTCCATGTACATCTGCTTGATGCTCGCCTCACACTGTTTGATGTATTTTTTCCGCTCCCTGCGGTTCTCAATCGTATTCAACTTATCCTCCATTGCCCGCATCTTCATGGCCGCCATCTTCGCGTACGGCATGGTCTTGATGACCCGACGTTTCAATAGTTGATACTCCTTCTTCCGCTCCTCATCCATACTCGCCGAAATCAAGACCGGGTCCATCCGACGATAATCACTGGTTTCAATGGTATCCACTTTCTGCGGTTCAGACGAACCCCAAAATTGTGCGTGCACGCCCATCGACAAAGACATCGCAAAGAAAAATACCCAACCTTTTAAACTTTTCATGATTGATAACGTCTAATCAACTTTTTCGTTTACTGCTGTCTTTATTGGCGTTTTTCCCGACCAAATCCAGCCCAAAACACCCAACAACATCAATGCCAAAGAAATCAATTGGGCCTGACTGAACGACAAACCTGCCACGTCATACAAACTTGACCCATGCTCGCGGATCGATTCGATGAGCATGCGCTCAACACCGGCCATCACCATGTAGGCCGAAAACAACTGAAAAGGCGCCAACGACCACTTGCGTATGACAAACCACAAAACAGCAAACAACCCCAAGGCCATCAATGCCTCGTACAAGGGCGTAGGATACACGGGCACCGATAGTTGATAACAGTATTCTCCAGAACATCCCGGTATCAACTCCATCCCCGCCGATGCATAATCTTTCCCCAACACATTGTGGGGATATTTATAAGCCCAGGCCCAATCGGGCAGTCCTGGGTTCGACTTCAAATTCGCAATACCCCAATCGCCATCGCCCGAGAAATGACATCCGAATCGCCCCAATCCGTAACTCAACATCATCGCCGGTCCGCCCGCATCAAACACATGTCGCCAATGCATACCGTGTTTTTGGGTATACCATATCACACCCGCTGCCCCGCAGATGAGACCACCGTAGAATGTCCATCCACCACTGGTCAGCAAATCCAACAAAAACGTTTCCCAGTGAATTTCACTTGGCGTCTCCAGCAGATGAAATACTTTGGCACCCAAAAAACCGCTGAGCAGCGCAACCGTGGTAATGTTCGACATCCGAGCAGAGGCAGCCAACTCCACAATCGTTTCAGAAGGTGTTTCTCCGCGTTGTTTTTTGTCGGCCACCCATGTCCTCCAGAGCGAAAACGCCATCGCACCAATACCAAACAACCAACTTCCCTCCGAAGAAAATACATGGTCTTGGGGAGAAAACCCCTCACCCGTTTCCACCATGAGGTAAAGAATTTTGTAACCAAAAACAAAGGCCATCAACCCATTGATGACATATTCGCTTTTGGCCACGCCCACGCCTGTTACCTGCTTCACTTTGACTTTGGCAAAATCTCCGGAAAGGGTTTTGCGGTCAAATTCGGTGGACATCGCCCAAAAAGCAGCACCGATGCTCATCGCCACAAAAAAACCGAAGGTATTCACCACCTTCAGAAAAGGCAATGAAATCCCAGTAAGATCGAATAGAAAATGATAAAGGGTTGGAAACACCGGTGCAAGTTAATGCCCAACGGTCGCGTAATCAAATTCGGCTTGTACCCAACCCTCGGGATTGAGCGAAGCCAATTGCACATCCACCACCGTATTCACCAACAAGGGATCGTAATCTGTAGCCACTTTGATGTAGTTGTCGGTAAAGCCAAACATCACACCCCGGCGTTCTTCCTCTTCAAACAACACCGGCCTACTGGATCCAAGATGCTCGCGATAAAACGCCATGCGTTTCTTTTCACTCAGGCCTCTGAGCATCTCGCCGCGCTCCATTCTCACTTTCACGGGCACCACATCCTTCATTTTCTTGGCGGTGGTATTGGCACGCTCTGAATACGGAAACACATGTAAGTAGGAAATATCCAAATCGTTCAAAAAGCGATACGTTTCAAGGAAATGCTCTTCGGTTTCCCCAGGGAATCCCACAATCACATCCACCCCGATGCCACAATGGGGCATGAGCGACTTGATTTTTGCGATTCTCGAACGATATAAATCGCTCAAATATTTTCGCCGCATGCGCGTCAATATTTCATCGCTACCACTTTGCAATGGAATGTGAAAATGGGGTACAAAACGCTTGCTTTGCGACACGAATTCGATGATTTCATCGGTGAGGAGATTGGGTTCGATGCTGCTGATACGATAGCGATCCACCCCTTCTACTTCGTCTATGGCTTTCACCAAATCAAAGAAATTTTGGTTGTGTTCAACCCCAAAATCTCCCAAATTCACGCCGGTCAAAACAATTTCTTTGGCCCCTTGCTGGGCGGCTTCCTCCACCAATTTCAAGGTATCGGCCACATCAGCACTCCGGCTTTTGCCCCGCGCGAGCGGAATGGTGCAAAAACTGCAGAAATAATCACAGCCGTCTTGTACTTTCAAAAAAATGCGGGTACGATCCCCCACGCTGTAACCCGGCACGAAGGTGTTGACCTCCTTGATAGGCGCGTTATGTATGAGCGCTTTGGGTTCTTTTACCAAGGTGTGGAGATGGTCAATCAATTGGAACTTTTCTGCTGCCCCCAACACCATGTCAACCCCAGGAATTTGGGCGATTTCTTGGGGCTTGAGCTGCGCATAACAACCTATTACCACAACATAAGCGGAAGGATTTTGCTTGAGTGCTTCGCGAACCACCTTTTTGCATTTGCGGTCTGCGTGATCGGTCACACTGCAAGTGTTAATCACATAAAGGTCTGCACCTTCCTGAAATTCCCGCTTTTCAAAACCCGCCTTGGTCAATTGCTGTCCGATAGCACTACTTTCTGCAAAATTGAGTTTGCATCCAAGGGTATAAAAGGCCACGGTAGACATAGAAAAAACGGTAGTGCAAAGGTACGAAATCCTTGGTGGCTTAAAAAACCAGGGCCAATTCCAGGCTCCAGGTACCGATCATTTGGGGTGTACCGGGCTTTTCTTTGAGCGGATCCGTGGTGGGTGAAATCAATTCGACTTCCTTATCGTTGACACCGTCGCCATCGGTATCCGTCATTCCCCGAATGACAAAATTGTTGTTTAGGTTGAGCAGACCCATTTTCATGGAAACCGAGTATCCCAGTGATTCTCCGCGGTACTGATAACCCAATACTGCCTGCAAATCATACATTTTCAAAGGCAATTGATCCCATTCTTTGATGGAATTATAGGTATTGAATGCCGTGGGCAACGGGCGTTTTTGGGGACCCACATACAACACGGAGTTGAAGTTGTAGCCCAGCTGTAATCCACCTTGCAATTGTTTGATTTCTTTGTCGCGCTGTTTTGACAATCGATAGTTGACCAGCAGGGGCAGGTCCAGGCTCATCAAACTTATTTTTGTGTAGGCGCGATTGATGGCGGTATCTGTGGCTTTGGCATTGGCAAAATTGCTACCTCGCATGCGCAGGTCGACCCCTGTTTGAAACCCCCAAGGCGAACGCTTTTTTTCAGGGTTGGAGTGGATGTATAAACCGGCCATGAAACCCACGGTTGGACGGGGATTCTGCAATTTCCCACCGTACATGGAATTGATTCCCATACCCATTTTCAACCCGTAATTCTGTCGACCCTCATAGTCCAAATCGGACACTGCTTGACCTTGAAGGTATTGCGCACCGAGCACAAAAAAGGTGAGGTACAAAATTCGTTTGAATTGCATGTGTATCAAATTTCTTTGCCTTTGAGCGCGGCAGACACGGCAACATCCATCAATCGCTCGGCAAAAGGACGGGTGTAATCATTCAATTCCGTCACCGCTTGCAGGATACTGTCTTTGTCGCTCCGCTCGTCCAATAGACACTTCAACGCATCAATTCGTTGTTTTGTTCCGCTCATTTCATTTTCATTGAGCAGATTGGCATTTTTTTCGATGAACCGCTGAGCGAGGTAGACCAATTGCTGTCCTTCGTTGATGGCCTCTTGATGCAAGCGTGCGGTAACATCTTCTTGGGCATGTTGAAATCCGGCGAGCAACATGGCTTCCACTTGTTCATCGGTAAGTCCATATTGGGGTTTGATTTCAATTTGTTGGGCCACACCGCTGCGCAATTCTTTGGCCGAAACTTTGAGCAGACCATCGGCATCAAGGGCAAATGCGACTTCTATTTTCGGGAATCCTGCCGGCATGGCAGGGATGCCTTTGAGGACGAACTCGCCCAACTTGCGGTTTTGTGCCACGAGTTCGCGTTCGCCTTGGTATACGCTGATTTTGAGGTTTACCTGTCCATCCACCGAAGTGGTATATTCTCGACCCACCTTACAAGGGATTTTGTTGTTGCGTGGAACGAGCACATCCATCAGTCCACCGGCGGTTTCAATACCGAGGCTGAGGGGGGTAACATCCAACAACAGAATGTCTTTGCGATTCCCTGCAAGCACATCCGCTTCGATCGCGGCTCCAAGCGCCACGACTTCATCGGGGTTGAGGGTATTATTGACAGCCACATGCGGAAACTGGGCTTCCAAAAGGGCTTTCACTTGGGGGTAGCGCGTGGAGCCGCCCACCATAACTACGGCTTGAATGTTTTCGGGTTTCAAGGAAGCATCGCGGAGGGCGGCCGCAATGCAATCTTGGGTTTTGAGCAACACTTCCTTTGCGGCCGCCTCAAGACCCTGATAATCCAAGGAAAGCAGCAACATTGACCCATCGCCCAACAAAAAATCACGACGAAATTCCTGCTGAGGATACTGACTCAACGCAATTTTGGCTTCCTCTGCCACCAAACGCAAGCGCTGTACATCGCCCGCAGATGTCAAACCGAGCAACGCGGGATGCAACTGTTGCCAATGCAACATCACGGACCGATCGATGTCGTCGCCCCCCAGCGCAGTATCGCCTTTGGTTGCAATCACATCAAAAACGCCATCTTCTATTTGTAAAATCGAAACATCAAAGGTTCCTCCACCCAAATCATAGACCAACACGGTATGGACTTCGTCGCGATCCAATCCCAAACCATAACTCAAACTGGCTGCCGTAGGCTCGTTCACGATGCGTAATATTTCCAGTCCAGCCAATTTCCCTGCATCACGGGTTGCCTGCCTTTGCGCATCATTGAAGTACGCCGGCACGGTAACCACGGCTTGTTTTACGTCGGCGTTCAGCGCTTTCTCCGCTTTTGTTTTAAGGGCTTTGAGGATGATGGCACTGAGTTCGATGGGATTGTAAAATTTTCCGTCCACTTCAATTTTCACCATAGAATCGTTGTCCTCATCGATGATGCGATACCCCAAATACTGTTGATAGTTGACAATATCCTGATAACTCCGACCCAACAATCGCTTCACACTGAAAATGGTGCGTTCTGGCGCCGTAACCAAGCCCCCTTTCGCCAAGACCCCCACTTGGGCATCACCTCCTGGTAACAGTCCAACAACCGATGGGACCAAGGGACCGAATTCATCGCCAATCACCTCGGCCTGTTTGGTTGCTGGATTCACCCAAGCCACCAAACTATTGGTTGTACCCAAATCAATACCCACCACCACTTGTGGTCTGGCAACTTTTCCTGACAAATCTATTTTGATCTTGGCCATCGAACACGCGCTAACAAGCAACAAAGTTAGGGCGGAAACGGGTGACTTGAAAAGGAGAATTTCAGCACTTACTGACATTCTTATGACAAAATCCTTACAATTGAAAAAGCCCGCAGAGTTGGGGGTGGCGGTAATTTTGCATCACAACAAAAACATGAAAAAAGCATCTATCATTCTAGGCACCGTGATTGCAACACTGTGCAGCAGTCCATTGAAAGCTCAAACTGTGGTTTCTGACTCAGTAGCGATGGGCGCTGGATATGGCAAAGCGGTTTATTACAACATCCGCACAGGGGCAGAAACTGCCGCGGCCATGGATCTTTGGCATTTTTCACACACAACGGTTTCGCGCGACAATTGTATCCGAATGAACCACATGGCAGGGGTAGAAGTTTACGCCTATCCCAAAGGAGACAATAGCCAATTTGCTTCCTTCGATACGGCGGGTTGGGCGTCATGGAACAAATTCTACAACGACATTCACGAACACGAAAAGGGAGCTTTGAATCAAACCCCCAACGCGTCCAACATG
>JALQWO010000060.1 GCA_023258655.1 Bacteroidia bacterium | reverse complement strand
TTTTGGCATTTTGATGAGGTAATACATTGAGTTGATCAATCGCCACAAACATGCGCTGCTTGATGATGTTGGTGATAAAATGTTCGTGCGCCACGTGAATGGTACCACTCAGCCAAAGTACACCCACATGTTGTAGGAAAGGAAAGATGATGTTCACGGTGGTCTCTTCCATACCCAATTTGAGAATGTTAATGGAGAGCACTTTGTTAAACTCCTTCTCGTCGAAATCAAACATCGCCGTACTAAGGGCCGATATTTGGTGTTGGTGACTGGAACTATTTTCGGAGATACTCAGCGTTCTGCGTTGTACTTCGTCGCGACTCATTTCTGCAATACGACTGATCTTATAGCCGTTGGCATTGAGCATGGCGATGTTCATCATGTACTTGAGGTCATCCTCTTCGTAGTAACGAATGTTGGTGTCGGTGCGTTTGGGCACTAACATACCATAACGCTGTTCCCAAATGCGCAGCGTGTAGGCCTTGATACCGGTTATATTTTCGATATCTTTGATAAAATACTTGTCGCGATAATCTTTTTTCGACCTTTTCGCATCTTGTTTGTTACTACTAGACACTTCTTCTGAAAAATTCGACATCGATATGAAAATTGTTATTTCTGGAGGCTCAGGGCTCATTGGCGGATGCCTTTCTCGCGTTTTTGTAGAGAAGGGTCATACGGTTTTGCACTTAAGCCGCTACCATAGAAACAATCAAACACATAAAAAAGATTTAACATCGGAAAAAAATATTTTTTGGTCGAATAGTGAGATTCTGGAAAACGCCGATGTGGTCATCCATTTGGCCGGTGCCAACGTGGCGAAACCATGGACGAAGTCATACAAAAAAGTCATTTTAACCAGTCGAACCGAAGGCACAAAGGCACTCATGGAGGCTTGTGCTGCTTGTAACGAACCACCCAAGCACATTATTTCCGCCGGTGGAATTGGATACTATCCGGAAGGATTAGAAACAACCCTCATGGAGGAGAGTGCTGCTGGAGAAGGGTTTCTGGCAGAGGTTTGCCAGGCCTGGGAAAGAAGTTCACTCCTGAACAACCCAAAGCATATTCCCATAAGCATATTGCGCACGGGGTTGGTTTTGTCTAACAAGAGCAAAATTGTGGGGGCTGCGCGGGCACAATTTTTTGGCAGCGCGATGGTGGGCTCAGTTGGATCGCACAACAACAGATGGAGTTGGATCCATATTGAGGACCTCTGTTTGCAATATTTGGCATTGGCGGAGGGAAAATTACGGCCAGGCATTTACAACGGGGTGGCCCCTACTCCATGCACCCAAAAAGAATTTGGCGATGCTTTTGAGCGGTTCCCTGCAATGACATTGCCGTGGTGGTTGACCTATGCAAGATTCCAGTTTTGGTTGGCAAAAAAAGCGAACCGAACGATAAGGCGCATGGGCATTCGAAAAAGACCCATTGTTCCCAGATGGTTGATACAACTTATCTGGGGAGAACGCGCAGTAATTGCGTTAACCGATCAATATGTATCCGCCCAAAAAACATTGGACCAAGGATTTTGTTATCAATATCCAACCATTGATGAAGCCATGCAACACTTGCAGCATCATCCAGAAATCTAATGCAAAAAACAATTTATTTTTGGTTTCGGCGCGATTTGCGATTGCACGATAACCACGGTTTATACCAAGCACTCACATTAGCACAAGAACAAGATGCCCATGTTCAGTGTGTCTTTGTGTTTGACACCCAAATTTTGGATAGATTGGAGAACAAGCGTGATGCAAGGGTACAATTTATACATCGAGAAGTAGCAGCGTTGAAACAACAATTGCAAGACGCGGGTGGGGATTTGTTGGTTTGGCACGGAGAGCCGACAGCATGTTGGAAATCACATCTCATGGAAAATCCCGGTATCGCGGTTGTTTGCAACACCGATTACGAGCCCGGTGCCATCGGGAGGGATCAGCGGGTATCAGACATTTGTGTTGGCTTGGGCATGCAATTTTACTCATTCAAAGACCATTGCATCTTCGAAAAATCCGAGGTCACCAAGGACGACGGAAAACCTTACACCGTATTCACACCCTACAGTCGGAAATGGAAGGCCCATTTGCAGCAAAACCCCATCACGCACTATCCATCTGAAGGGGTGGTAAACCATTTGAGAAAGGTTGCCGCCGAGGCTCCCTTACCCTTTCCTTCTCTCGAAGAAATGGGCTTTGAATCCTTTGCATTTTCTTACCCCGAAAAAACGGTTTCACAGTCGTTGATCAAAGATTATGACAAACGCAGAAACTTTCCTTCCATTCAAGGAACGAGCCGTTTGGGATTGCACTTTCGTTTTGGGACAATCAGCATTCGCGAAAAATTATCCAAAGCCATTTCATTGAATGAAACATTCGTCAACGAGTTAATATGGAGAGATTTTTACCTGCAAATTTTGTGGCATTACCCCCATGTGGTGGGCGGAGCATTCAAAGCGCAATACGATCGCATCGCATGGCGAAACAACGCCGAAGAATTTGAAAAATGGAAATCTGGACAAACAGGCTATCCCATTGTAGACGCAGGCATGCGGGAATTAAATCGAACCGGGTTCATGCACAACCGGGTGAGGATGATTGTTGCCAGTTTTTTGACAAAGCACTTGCTCATCGACTGGCGCTGGGGTGAGGCTTATTTTGCAGAGAAACTCCTCGATTTTGAGTTGGCGAGCAACAACGGTGGTTGGCAATGGGCTGCAGGCTCCGGCGTGGATGCAGCGCCCTATTTCAGGGTGTTCAATCCCGCTTTGCAAACCGAAAAGTTTGACAAGCAACTCACGTATATCAAACAGTGGGTACCTGAATACGGAACAGCCAAGTACCCATCGCCCATGGTGGATCATGCTTTCGCGAGAAAACGTTGCTTAGAAACGTACGACGCGGCGTTAAAAAATCTTTGACGTAGGATTATTTCTTGAGCTCTCCCCCACTGGCGGCGAGCAAATAACTCTTGATGAAAGGCCAAATATCGCCATCCATGACATTGCCCACGTTGCTGGTTTCTTCACCGGTTCTTACATCTTTCACCAATTTATAAGGATGGAACACATAGTTGCGAATTTGAGAGCCCCACTCGATTTTCATTTTGCCATCTTCGATTTCGGCACGCGCTGCATTTCGTTTCGCCAACTCCAACTCATAGAGTCGAGATTTCAACATTTGCATCGCCCTTTCTCGGTTTCCTAGCTGACTTCGATCGACCTGACAAACCACCACGATGCCCGTTGGGATGTGCGTCAACTGAACCTTGGTTTCTACCTTGTTTACGTTCTGACCACCGGCACCACCCGAACGGCTCGTATGCAATTCTACATCTTGCGGTTTAATTTCAATTTCGATGGTATCATCCACCAATGGATAAACATAGACGCTCACGAACGATGTGTGACGTCGCGCATTGGAATCGAATGGAGAAATTCTCACCATGCGATGAACGCCATTTTCTCCTTTTAGATACCCAAAAGCGAAATCACCTTTGATCTCCAAAGACACACTCTTCACTCCTGCCACATCACCGTCTTGTCTATCCAACTCCGTGATATTGAAGCCATTCTTTTCGGCCCACATCACATACATTCTCATGAGCATTTGTGCCCAATCACAGCTCTCTGTGCCACCGGCTCCGGCATTGATTTCCAGAACACAACCCAAATGATCCTCTTCACTTTGGAGCATGTTTTTGAATTCCAAATCCTCCACCATTTGCATCAAGTCCAAATATTGGGCATGAACCTCATCGGCAGTGGCTTCGCCCACTTCTTGAAACTCAACCAGCACCTCTAAATCGCCTTGGGTAGTTTCAATCGCACCGAATGCGTCGGTCCAAATTTTCTTGTCCTTGATTTTTTTCAAGTGCAATTCCGCTTTTTTGGGATCATCCCAAAATTTGGGATCCAAGGTTTGCTCCTCTTCGTCTGCGATTTCCGCTAATTTCCTATCGACGTCAAAGATACCTCCTCAAAGCCTCTACACGGCCTCTTAAATCTTTAAATTGCTCTGTATTCACAGGGGCAAAGATAGGACAAATCACAGCGCTCGGGTTAGCTCGATCACAATTCCATTGGGATGCAGTGGATTGGGATTAGGCATTTGAATACCACAACTCAGAATCCAACTGCGACTGATCTTTTGAGCGAGTCTAAAGTGGACATCGAGATGGCCTACTGCTAGCCGTGAAGAAAAATTGGATTGTTGTTGAATAAACCATGTACCTTCATCCGTTTTATCTGAAAAGGGCACATTGAAGTAGCTCTGCTGTCCGAACAGATGTACAGACAGCAAAGCAACAATCATTAAACCAATTTTCTTCAATTCATGGGTAGCCTTTAACCATGAATTGCTGAAAAACATATTATGAAGATCGATAGGCTATTTCGTGATAGGTCTTGGCATGGGGTCCAAGGAAAATACGTGAGTATATTCTCACCATTGCCAAACCATCCACGATGAAACTCAATGCGATCAAGGTGGCCAAAATCCATTGATTTTCATGGATGTGACTAAAAATCAAATCTTCACCAATAAAGGATGTAGTAATTGGAAATCCGCTGATACCCAATCCACAAAGCAAGAAGGCTAAGGCGAGTCCTTTGTATTCGTAAACATGTCCTTGAAAATGGTGTAAGCTCAACCGACCTTCTTTTTTCTTCAGCGATTTGAGGACAAAATGTCCACACAACACAGCAACTCCTACACCGGACAAATACAAAATCACATGTGAGTAAGTGAAATGTTCATTGAAAGACACCGCTAATGCGATAAATGCGTGATTCAATGCGATGAGCCACCAAGCCATTGTCACATTCTTTTTTTCCGCGAAAGACCTTAGCACCATGACCAAACCAATGAAAGCAAAAAACACCGATAACATCGTACTACTTTGGTGTTTTAGGTGATCCAGATAAAACTGAAGGCCTACCCCTGCCAAGAACAATGGCAGAAAGACAAAAAGAAAATGTGTCTGCCTTAAAAATCCGAAATTCCTTCCCAATCGTTTCAGTGGTGACCAAAACAGATAAAAGTTCAACTTTTCCAAATTGAATTCTTTCAAACTCAATATATACAGTGAATTCATCCATTTCTTGGGCAACCAAGAAATTCTGGAATGAGGCATTGATTTGAAGTCATAAAACTGTTCGCGAATCATGTAACTAACCACGGACGGAGAAACCAACAATTGATAGGTTCGCAGGAAGGCATTGCCACAAAAATGGAACAAGGCCAAATCCAACCATCCCATTCCGATTTCAACAAAAATCAATCCTATCTGGGCAATAGAAGCATAAGCAATTTGGCTTTTTACCGATGATTGAACCCTGGCAATGTTGGTGGTAATGAAAGACGTGATCAACCCCAATATTACCATTGCGACTCTTACGCTCACTTGTGATTCCAAGAATGGATACATCCTCAACATCAGAAAAACACCCAAATGCACACTCAGGGACCCATAAAAAATGGCCGAAGAAGGTGTTGGGCCTTCCATCGCCCTTGGAAGCCAAGACGAGAAAGGAATTTGGGCTGATTTTGCATAGGCCGACAATAGGATCAAAAACCCAATAGCAGCACCGATGATCGTGTGCTTATGTAAATGTGCATTGACTTGTGCATGATCAACCAACGTAGAGAACGTAATGTTCTCGTGCCAAAAATGATGCATCAACCACATCGCCAAAATCAAACCCACATCACCGATACGATAAATTGAAAAAACGCGAACGGCATTTTTTACCGGCAGATATCGCTCACGATAAAATGAAATCAGGAGGAACGACGATATACCCAAAATCTCCCAGCCTACAAATAAAGTCTCCAGATTTCCCGAAAAAACCGCCCAATTGTAACCCAAATTGAAAAACCAAAGCGTATTAAAGAATCTCTTATAACCCTTTTCTCTGTGCAGATAATAACGAGAATATAGGGTGATCAAAAAGGTAAGGAAACCCCCAATCAACCCATAGATGGCTGTTATTTTATCGAAGTAAAAATCGATATAAAAATTGTAATCCTGGGACTGAAACAAAGACCAATCTTTGAAGTTTGTTGCCTCTGCTCCATGAAACATCCATAAAACAACAAAGGCAAAAAGAAGGCAAAAATTGAGTCCCACCATGCCAAAGGTCCATCTCGACATGAGATTTTCTTTGCTCTCAGGTATCAGCAAACTTACCACAAAACCAATCAACGGCAGCAGTAATATCAGGTGCAAAAATGGCGTCATCATAGGTCGATCATCATTACTGGCAAGTTTTCGGTAGATTCTGCAACGACCCTTTCAATGTTGCGAACGTGCGCCAATGGTACATTTTCGATTTCTTGTTTTACAAAGGCACCCCCTGAAAATCTCGTGATTTCTTTGGTGATTGGATGCACTGAAACCAAATGAATCCATTGGTTGATGAACCACTCATAGGTTTCTGAAGCGCGTTGGATCACCGATAGAATTTTCTCGGGGGTTTGTTCAACAACAATCATTAATCGCACAGGATCGTGTACTTCAATCATTTGGCTGGGTAATCCCGGACGCAAATCCCCATCAATTCCATTGGCAACGCCTACCAGTCCCATCACATTGTGGGGCAATTTGGAACCTGCGCCCAATTTTTGGTTGTCTACCCGGGAAAAGAAATACTCCAAATTGATTCCTCCACAAACGGGTGCGGCAGCTTTCAATATCCCAAACAATAGATCTCCATTTTCATCAATTGACGGATCATAGGAATTCAGAAAGGCACGTCGATCCAAGAACAACCCTTTGGTCAATGCCCTGGAGCCCACGATACAGAGTGAATTGGTGGCGTGATTTAATTCCGGACGGGGCTCAAACAAAGAAACGCTTCTCTTTGTAACCTCATCATGAATTTTCTCTTTGGAAAGTTTTTGATCTAGCAACACAAACCGTCTTGCGCGCTCAAATGCGTTGTTCTTGAGTGCGGTGGCAAAAATCGCCTCCACATTTTCATGCTGTGATTTTTGGGCTTCGGTGAACGTCTTTTCATCGTAAAAAACGATCTCATCCCTCGATGTGTCGTGTAATGCACCCACAAATTTTACATCTGTTGGAATAGCAATCCCTCTCTCTCTGAGCAAGCCTCGCACTGTCTCATCATTGGCCATTTCACAAATCACACGCGCATTCACTGAACCCGGACGTCCTGAGCAGGCTCCACAGTCGTACGCTGAAAAATGGGGATTATTTACACTGCTACTGCCATGGGAAACCATGTATACCAAGGGTGCAAAATCCTTCACCAAGCCGATACTCTTTAACAAGGCTTCTACCCTGTCTGCCATTTCCACTTTGGTGTATCCCACTTGGAGTCCATCCACAAATTCACCTTTGTGTTCAACGCTCAACACACTCTCTTTGTGCATGTGTTGTAATGAGGTGGACGTCGCCGGGCTCATGGAGGGTTTGAAAATTTGAACAAACAACTTCAAGGCCGACCAAAAACCCAACGATTGTGTAATTAAAAATCCGGGAACAAGGGCATGTGTGAGCGGATGGAAATGGGCGTCTGTTTTCCGCTTTCCTGCTGACCCCACGGCTTTGATTAAGTGGTTTGGGGTCACAGGTGCGGGACATAATTTCGTTTTGAATTTTCCGCCTTCCGGTTGATAATAAAAGGCGACGCCAAAAAAACCTGGGGTGCCGAATGTTTCACAGGACGAATCCAAAAGTTCTAGATGCCTACGAATACTGCATTCGCGATCATCGATGCAAAAAACGGCTTGAAAACTCTTTTGAGCCACGGGTTGCATTTTCTTCGCATTTTCCGACAATCCCAATAGGACTTCTCCATAATAGGTTTCTTCGAAAGCCATTTGCCACAAGGCCAAGACTTCGTGAATAAGGCTCGTTTGAATGGGGTCGAAAAGGGGTGTAAAATCGGGCAACAAATTGGTGCTAAGAGGCATAAAGTGCTCCCCTTTCTTCATGATCATCACATCCAACTCCAACAACAACTCCAGTTCAATAAATTCTTGAAGTGTTATTTTTCTGCCATCCAACAAAGACTCTGGCTGCGCCTCGATGCTCATCACAATGCCCGACCATCCCTGATGGGCAAATTGCTGATCAAACAAATACTGTGCATACAAGTGCTCATCACCCACCAACCTATAGAGCAATGACTCCATGGAATAATCGCCACGTAGGAACTTTTCACGAACAACTTTGGTAGTGAAGAAACTCGACAGACTTTCAGACTCCATGGTTTTCATCGCCTCCATGAATGAGAGGTTTTTTTCAGGGAATCGCCACATGGAAACGCCTTGGTCAAGGAAGCTACATATGATGCGAAACAACATGGGGTGCACCAATGAATCCAAATCAACCCCGGCATGGCGAACCCACTCACGTCGCAGCTTTCCCACGCGTTCCTCTACAATTTGATCGATATCCTCCGAAATCATTCGACTTTTCCAAACATCGAACTCCTCGGCAGATTTATGGTTTCGAATCACGGCATTCACCATGTTCTCATCGATTTTACCCGATTGATACCTCTCGCGATATTCCCGCAGTGACATCAGGGTTTTATACCCAAACAATGTACTGGCTTTTTGCAACGCGTGAAAGAATGAATCAGATTGAAATCCATGCAAAGTGTTGTGATGAATAAAGTCTTTCAGCGGCGCTTGTGCGGGCAAATAATGTTTGAGATCATGCAATACATGATCCAGTTCATTCTTGAAATTCATGACATCAACAATTCACGTTTTCTGAAATAAGGCTAACCATGATTGGAATCCTATTTTGCATTACCCAAATGGTCTAACCGATCCAATTTCTCACGCTTTCG
>JALQWO010000005.1 GCA_023258655.1 Bacteroidia bacterium | reverse complement strand
TCATCTCCGCTAATCGCTGCCACAATTCTTAACTCAATTTGAGAATAGTCGCAACTCAACAACACCGTCTCAGGTCCCTTCGATACAAACGCCTTCCTGATCTCCCGGCCCAACTCTGTGCGAATGGGAATGTTCTGCAAATTCGGATTCTGACTGCTCAATCGTCCTGTCGCAGCAACCGCCTGATTGAAGTGTGTATGCACGCGTCCTGTATGCGCATCCACCAACAAGGGTAATGCATCCACATAGGTGCTTTTCAATTTCTGTAAGGCCCTGAAATCGAGAATGTACTGCACAATGGGATGCTTTCCCAATAGGGCATTTAACGTTTCTTCGTCGGTTTGATATTGACCGGTTTTCGTCTTCTTCGGCTTATCTGAAAGCTTGAGTTTATCAAACAAAATGGTTCCTACTTGCTGTGCCGATGCGATATTAAACACACCGCCCGCTTCCTGAAAAATGTTTGCCTGTACCCCGCGAACCTGTTCCAACAATTGATTGCTGTAATCTTTCAAAAAGTCTACGTCCACACGCACGCCTTGACGTTCCATCGCTTCCAAAACGGTTACCAAAGGCATTTCCACATCCATCAAAAGCCCCAGCAAACCCCTTTCCTCCAATGCCGGCTTGAGCACATGATACAACTGCAAAGTCACATCAGAATCTTCCGCCGCATATTCTGCAATTGCGCTGAGTTCTACATCACGCATCGACCCCTGACTTTTGCCCTTTTTTCCAATCAACGTCTCAATAGAAATTGGGGTGTATCCCAAAAACTTTTCACTCAACAGTTGCATGTTGTGTCGTTGATCTGGCTCCAATAAGTAATGGGCCAACATCGTATCAAACATGGGACCACTCACGGTAACGCCATAATTCT
Organism: Bacteroidia bacterium; assembly: GCA_023258655.1. Taxonomy (GTDB): domain Bacteria; phylum Bacteroidota; class Bacteroidia; order NS11-12g; family UBA955; genus UBA955. Next base: position 23,297 of record JALQWO010000005.1, on the reverse strand, counting down.
GCAAAACGGTGATGTCATATTTGATGTTCTGTGCGATTTTCAAGCGATCAGAAGCCAATACATCGGCAAATTTCTGAACCAATGCGGTTGCCTCACCGCGATCTGCAGGAACCGGCACGTACCATCCCTGATGAGGCGATGTGCTAAATGAAAGTCCCACCAACTCAGCATGCAGGGATTCTACATCGGTGGTTTCTGTATCAAAACAAAATTCTCGAGCCTCCTGTAGGGCTAGCAATAACGACGCTATCCCCGCATCTGTATCAGCAACGATATACTCATGTTGTACGTCATGAATAGTCTTGTAAACAACGGCCACACCCGAATCACCCGCTTCGTCGTCGTCATCCCCGACAATATCAAACAAGGAAGTTTGGTTGGATGGTTGGGGTTTTGCTTTTTTTGGTGTGGAGGGCGCTACCGGGTTGCCAAACAAATCCGTGACTCCGGAACCATTGGAGGTAGCCTCTGCCGAACCATCGCTTGCGCTTGAACCCGCGGTTCCACCATCGCCCAACACCCGACGCATCAACGTCCTGAATTCCAATTCTTCAAAAATTTCTCTCAGTACGGGCTCATTCACCGGCTCCATTTTTAGGCCTTCCAAGTCCAATTCAATCGGCACCTGTGTATCGATGGTCGCTAACCACTTGCTAATTTTGGCTTGCTCAGCATAGGTCCGGAAATTCTCCTGCATTTTACCTTTGAGCTTGTCGGTGTTCTCCAAAATGGCTTCCATAGTGCCGTATTCTTGGATCAACTTCTTGGCCGTCTTCTCACCCACGCCTGGCACACCGGGAATGTTGTCCGATGCATCACCCCAAAGCCCCAAAATATCGATTACCTGCTTGGGATCCGTAATCTCCCACTTCTTCAAAATTTCGTCCACACCCAAAATCTCGTCACTATTTCCCATCCGCGCCGGCTTATAAATCTTCACATTTTCCCTTACCAACTGACCAAAGTCTTTGTCGGGCGTCATCATGAATACATCATAACCCAAATCACCCGCCTTCCATGCCAATGTGCCGATGATGTCGTCCGCTTCATATCCGTCCATTGTAATAACCGGGATATTAAACCCTTCGATGATTCGGAAAACATAGGGAATGCTCTTGCGCAAGTCTTCCGGCATTTCTTCACGCTGCGCTTTATAGGCCTCGAACTGTATGTGTCGTTGCGTGGGAGCCGATGTATCAAAAACCACCGCCAAGTGCGTGGGTTTCTGTTTTTTAATGACATCCAATAGCGTATTGGTAAAACCCATCATGGCACTGGCATTTAAACCCGTGCTCGTTATGCGTGGATTCTGAATAAAGGCGAAGAAGGCACGATAAATCAATGCCATTCCATCGAGTAAAAAAATCTTTCCGTTCGACATGAATTCAAAGCAGCAAGTTACACAGAATGCGCCTTGAAAAGGAAGGTAAACGGGGGAAATATGCGATTATTCTGACTTTTTACGGAAGCCCAAACTCACGCCATTAATACAGTATCGCAGACCAGTAGGTTGACCATAGCCATCGGTGAATACGTGACCCAAATGTCCACCACAACCACTACAAACAACCTCAACCCGATTCATGCCATGTGAGTTGTCGGGAATTTCCCTCACCCTTGATTTGTCAATGGATTGATAAAAACTGGGCCATCCGCAACCGGCATCAAACTTGGTTTGACTTGAAAACAATTCCTGACCACAGCCCTTGCAAACATAGGTCCCCGGCTCCCAATGGGTTTCAAATTCGCTGGTGAAGGGTCGTTCTGTTCCTTTCAAACGCAACACGCGATAGGCCTCATCGCCCAGGGCCGTTTTCCATTCTTCCTCTGATTTTTGCACTTTGTATGTCATCGTATCTTTTTTCGTTGTATCACCATCCGTCCCTTCGCGCCGTGATGCGCCCGAAACACAAGCCCAGGGCATCGCCAAAAAAGACAGTGCAATACCAAAAATCCAAGGTTTCATCCGCATCATGGAAATTAAACAAAAATGTTTGACAAAGGTTGTAAGTTCGCGGCCGACATGAATTTTTTCAGCCATTATTTCATCGATCATAAACCTGGCATCCCTGCCTACAATGCAGCCCTGGTAATGCCCGATTTGCTGAGAAACTTCACCCCAAAATCATGCAAATTTCATTTTCATGAGGCCTTAGTAAAAGCACAATCATCCCCGTTTGCAGACACAAAACAAATTCACTTCTTCCAAGGTTGCTTGCAACACATTGCTCGAGACAAAGCCTTTCATGCATCCCCGTTCTTTCAAAACTGTTACAACCACTTGCGCGATGATTGGAAATCCATTTGCAAAGCCTATGACATACCCAAATATTGGTTTTCACTTCATGTATTAATTGAAATAATGCTTGATAAATATTATATAGATAATCATTTAGAAAAACTTACATTATTTTATTCTGATTTAAATTCAGCAAGAAATACAGTGGAAAATGCCCTGACATTTCTGGATCATCCCAACACATCCCAGTTTTTTGAACGCTACGATCGATTCTGTGAGGTGCAATATCTTTTTCACTACCAGCAAATTGACCGTATTGCTTTTGCGCTACACAGAATTTTCATCCAAGTGGGTCTCCCCACGCATTGGTATGAATCACATGAGGCACTCATCGTGAGTGACATTTCCCAATTGTATGAGCAATGGGTTGAAAAGTTATTCTCGTTGGGATTAAGTGAAATAGAGGGTAGCAATTAATGCGCTCAACAAGCTCCAACCCATCAACTCTTTCCACCAATAGCGCTTTTCGCCAGTAAAGAAATAGGCAATTAAAATGGCGGCAGGAAACGCCGTGAGTAAATGGAAACTCTTCAATTCACGCCAGTGCAAAGCCAACAATAGCAAGCTGTATATAAAAAACAATATCACAACCAATTTGCTCCTGCGCACCTCTACATTGTCGCTGAAATAATTACCACTCACCTTCAGCAAACCAAACATCGCCACAATCAAAAAAGAAACATAAACACTGTATTTGGTTATCACACCTATAAATCCATTGCCCAATCCTTCGATGTTCAACGGGGTCGTGGTAATGTTTGAAACGGCACTCACGTCCCAACCGTTAATAAAAATCAAAGAACGCAACACGTAATAAGGGAGAACCAATCCGAAAACGATCGCGAGTACATCTCGAATGACGATTGTTTTAAATACCAAAACACAAGCCAGTATGAACAACAAAATCAACAAGTGATCGGGAACAATCAAAATCGCCAATCCAAAGGCCAATGCACTGTAAAAGAGCAATACCGTGGAGTAACCATCGCGCAATCGCAGCAAGAGAATCAGCCCCAAAAACACAAAGAAATTACCAAAGTGATATTCGGAGACAAGCATGTTCTCCAAATAGATGCTTTGCAACAAAATGAAAAAATAGGCCGGTAAATAACCCACTGGTCGCATCATGGCATGTGACCGAACCATTTCGTTGATCATGAAAGCCAGAGAAACCACCATCACCAGAGAGAATACCACGGAAACGATGGGCCATTGGTTGATCCATGAAACCAATGAAGACAGCATGCCCGGTTTAGAAATAACCGCCTCTTGGGGGACCACCCACAATGCAGGAATGCGGATAGCAATGGCCATCAGCACCACCAACAATAGGGTGAGTAATCCGTTGTCTTTCAGTCGGTTAATCATTCGAATACACTTGTAGCCAATGCCATTGTTTGTCGCGAAAAATGGGAATGGTCAGCGTACAATAATCCGTTTGTAAACCCTCGTATGGGACAATAGACCCCGGAATATTCTCACTGCGAAACAACCACTCCTTTTCACTTGCAAAGGTATTGTCAATTTGTACATGCATCACACGATTCATTTCACCTTCGTCGTCATTGTAAATCAAATTCAACGAACCAGCACATACGTAATAGGCAAATCCAAACAAATAATTATTGCTGGATGTACCCACCTGGGTTTTTCTTGTCATTACCAAGGTATCCAACATTCCACCGGGCGTCAAATACAAGGCCGCAATGTCGCCATAATTGTAAAGCAATATACTGCCGGTTTGAGGCACGCCATTCACATAACGGGTTTCCATTGTTCGGGTTAAAAAATATTGTTCCGCCAAAATCACACATCCACCATGACTCAATGGTACGATATCTCGAATAAAATAACTCTCCGGCTTGCCCAATTTCTTTGTCGCCATCAAACCCGATAATTGACGATACTGCCATTCATTCCATTCGTATTCTTCGAGTTTCCAATGCCAAATGAAGCTGTCATTTTTCAGTTTTGTCGAAATAAAATTTCCACGAACATGGCCTGATATTCCCATTTGTTTCCAGTCCGACCAAAAACCATGAACCACAAATTCATGGGTGGATGGATCCAAGGAAACGGCCAATTCACGAATCATGCCTTCGCTTGCCAAGCGCTCTTGGTAGGTTTTTCCGGATGTTCGATGAATGATATGAAAATGATTGAGCTCCTTTTTTGCGCTGAATAACGAAATGCCTGATAGATCCTCATAAACCACGGCCAAATCGCCTTGTTGATTTATCTCCGCCGAACGCCGAATCACCTCATCTACGCCAAAATCGATGGGCAGAGCCACTCGAAAACTATCCAGTATTTGGCCATATGGATTCAATGTCAATCCCAAAGCCATTGTCAGTCTTCTGCCATCTTCAACCCAATCCGTTTTTACCCCAAAGGCGAACAAGCCCATCGTTTTTACGTTCAATGAGGAAACCGTTTCCCACTGACTTACATCCAATTCCACCCCTGAAAAAGTGGCCAACTCATTGCTTTGAATGGCGCCTTGAAGATTCAAAGCCAAACGATGGTAAAAGAATTTGAATTGATGTCGTTTCACTTTCAACACTGAGACCCAATAAAAAAATGAATCGCCCATCGCCAAGCGCAAAATGCGCTGTTTTCCTTGGGATTCAATTTTTCTATCGGCTTGAAAAATCATGTCTTGGGAGTACTGCTCAATCACAAACCCCAACGCCAAATCCGAATTGGAAGAATAGGCCGTGAAGACCTGTCCTTGCAGTTGTCCCAAAGACTTTCTGTATTCACTTTTCTTTTGTGCCAGACCCGCTTGATTGGAAACCAAGGTCGTTTGCGCGAAAATTGAGGTTGCGCAAAAGCCCAAAATGATCCAAATCTGCCTTTTCAATGCCTTCACCACTCAAAAATCAACCTACTTGGTTGAATTCCCAAGCACTCCCGTAATTTTGCATGACATTTATTCTTAGACTCCATTCCTTTGCACTCGAACGCAACCCATTCCGAAACCGCCATCGTGGTTGGTGTAAATACACCGCAACAAACCATTCCCATTGAAGAGACATTGGCGGAACTTGAGCAATTGGTCTTTACATCAGGCGCTGAATCCAAAAAACGCTTCATTCAAAACTTAGAGCATCCACAACCCAAAACATATGTTGGAAAAGGCAAATTGGAGGAAATCAAGCAGTATGTCATCAAAAACAAAATTGATTTGGTCATTTTTGACGACGAACTCACGCCCGCCCAGGTAAGAAATATCGAATCAGAGTTAGAGAATACCAAAATCCTCAGTCGCACCCACCTCATCCTAGACATATTCGCCAACAATGCCAAAACTGCCCAAGCAAAAACGCAGGTGGAACTAGCACAAAGCATTTTCATGTTGCCCCGATTGACTGGTATGTGGACCCACCTGTCCAAACAAAAAGGAGGAATTGGAATGAAAGGACCGGGAGAAAAGGAAATCGAGACTGACCGACGTGTGTTGCGCGATAAAATTTCCCTGTTGAAATCCAAACTTCAAGACATCGAGAAAATCGGTCAAACCCAACGCAAATCGCGCGATGGCGTTTTTCGATGCGCCCTGGTTGGCTACACCAACGTGGGGAAAAGTACAGTGATGAATTTACTGAGTCGGTCCGATGTATTGGTTGAAAACAAACTCTTCGCTACCCTGGATGCCACGGTTCGAAAAGTGGTCATACCCCATCCAGACAATCAAGGAGGAGTGATTCCTTTGTTGCTGAGTGACACGGTTGGTTTTATTCGAAAACTGCCAACACTTCTCATTGAGAGTTTCAAAAGCACCCTCGCTGAAGCCATGGAAACCGACTTATTAATTCATGTAGTAGACATTTCCAATCCCGCTTTTGAACAACAAATGATGAGTGTGAAGGAAATCCTTCACGAAATCGGGGCAAGCAACAAACCTGAACTCATCGTGTTCAACAAGATAGATGCATTCAAAGAAATCGAGGACGATGACTTTTTTGTTGGTTCAACCGGACTCACCCTGGAACAATTTGAAAAGAGTTGGATCGCCAAGGAAAACGCTCCAGCTGTCTTCATTTCAGCCCAAAATAACACCAACATTGAAAAGCTGAGGAATACGATTGTTGACCTGCTACTAGAACAAAAAAGGGCCAACTTTCGCTGACCCTTTGTAAAAATTCTTCGACCAAAGATTAGAATTCATCTTCATTGAAGAAGTAGTCATCATCCGAAGGATAATCACTCCAAATTTCTTCAATGCTCTCGTATGGCTCTCCGTCGTCTTCCAATTCCTGTAGGTTTTCTATCACCTCCAAAGGAGCGCCAGAACGAATCGCATAATCGATCAACTCATCTTTGGTGGCTGGCCATGGCGCATCGTCCAAATAGCTAACCAATTCAAGTGTCCAATACATAATTCTTACTTACCGCGAAAATAGATTTTTGATTCAGAAAAACAAGATGAAATTTGCAATAAAATTATGCATCACGATTGGCAAGACGAAATCCATGTTTATTGCGAAAATGTAAGTTCCCCGGAAACACCATTTTTACAGGCAATCAATGAGTTCACATGGAAAAAAATGATCAATCCACGGATGCTATCGGGTCATCTTCAAGGGAGATTTTTGTCTTCTTTGGTGGCATTGAAACAACCCCAATGTATCTTGGAAATCGGCACATTCACCGGTTACGCAACTGCTTGTTTGCTCGAACATTTGCCACAGGATGCCTCGTTGCACTCCATTGAAGCCGATGCCGAAACTGCCCACAAAACACAGGCGTTTTGGCAAGCCCAACTTCCAAATCACCGGGTGAAATGGCACGTTGGTGAGGCTTTATCCATCATCCCCAATCTCCCAATAGCCCCTGATTTCATCTTCGTGGATGCAGACAAACACAACTACAAATCCTATTTGGACTTATGCTTTCCACTGTTGAAAATTGGGGGAACCTTGCTGTTCGATAATACCCTGTGGAGTAAGCGTGTGCTGAATGAGGATGATTTACTTCACGACCGTGATACGCAAAACATGCATGCATTCAATCAATATGCAAAGGATACAAAAAACGCGATGGTCACCTTACTTCCCATTCGCGATGGGATCACGATGATAACCAAATTGGGTTAACCCCTGAGTTCATCGAGCAAATCACTCAGCAAATCAAAATCAAGTCCCTCTCTACTCAATATCAATCGCTGACGCTCTTCAAGGAGTGGTTGAATTTGTGACAGCAATTGTAACCCTTGATGGGTAATGACAATATTCATTTTTCTGCGATTTTCTGCATCGATACTTCGACCAATCAATCCCATTGCCAACAATCGATCGCACAAGCGAGTAATGTCTGGGTTTTTATCCAACATCACCTCCTTAATTTCCGAAGGATTCACAGATTCTGGATGCTTTCCGCGCAAAATTCGTAACACATTGTATTGTTGGGGTGTGATTCCGTAGGGTTTGTAAATATCCCTAAACTCGCCCATCAACCAGTTGGCCGTATACATAATATTGAGCATCGCCTTGATTTGGGGCGACTCAAATCGCTTCTGCTTTATGGCTTCTTCTAGTTTCAATGCTATTAAATTTTATAATCCCAAGGACAAATATGATCAAATTTGACCAAATATACCGCATGTAAATTATCGTTGTACCTTTGTAAAGTGAATCCAATGTTTGAAAACACCGCAGCATTCGCTGCAAAACTTGACCAGCAAGATACCCTTTCATCCTTCAGAGAACAATTTATTTTCCCCAAGAGCGAAAACGGAGAAACCCAAATTTATCTCTGTGGCAATTCTTTGGGATTACAGCCCAAAAGTGCCAAACAAGCCCTAACAGAGGAACTTGAAGACTGGGCAAAATGGGGTGTAGAAGGACATTTTCACGGACGAAAACCTTGGTTCCACTACCACAAATTTCTCACCGATTTTACTGCTGAAATTGCGGGTGCCAAACCCCATGAGGTGGTTGTGATGAATCACCTTACGGTGAATTTACACCTGTTGATGTACAGCTTTTACAGACCCACCTTTACAACAACACCAAGCGGAGAAAGAAAACCACTTCGATACAAAATCATCATGGAAGCCGGGGCCTTCCCTTCAGACATGTATGCTGTGCAAAGTCAGGTTGAGGGCTACGGATTCGATTACGACGACGCCGTTATCGAACTAACACCGAGGGCCGGCGAATTCACCTTGAGAACAGAAGATATTTTGAATGCAATCGCCGAAGCGGGTGACCAATTATCACTTTCGTTTTTCTCAGGAGTTCAATATTATACAGGACAACTTTTCGATATCCCGGCCATTACCAAAGCCGCCCATGCCGTGGGTGCCCTTGCCGGTTTCGATTTGGCCCATACTGCCGGAAACATCGATGTAAAATTGCATGATTGGGATGTTGATTTTGCCGCCTGGTGCTCTTACAAATACCTCAATAGCGGACCAGGTAACGTCTCTGGTGTGTACATTCATGAACGTCATGGACTCAACCCAGAGACCCGCCGAATGTCAGGTTGGTGGGGACACAAAGAAGATGTAAGATTTCTCATGAAACGTGGTTACATCCCTGAACCGGGTGCCGCAGGTTGGCAAATGAGCAATGCCCCCGTTTTCGGTATGGCTGTTCATTTGGCTAGCCTACAGTTATTTCATGATGCCAACATTTCGCGGTTGCGGGAAAAAAGCAAAACCCTCACTGGATATTTGGAGTATCTGTTGTTGCAAGCCAAGGCAGAAAATCCGGTACTGCAATTCGAAATTATCACGCCCAACAACCCCGGTGAAAGGGGCGCTCAACTCAGTCTGCTAACCGACAGTAAAGGCAAAGCCTTATTCGACTACCTATTTTCACAAAACATCATTGCAGATTGGCGCGAACCCAACGTAATCAGAGTTGCACCTGCCCCCATGTACAATAGTTTCAGCGATGTGTTTGCTGTGGGACAAGCATTCAGAAATTTCAAAGGTTAATCATCGCCTACCCTTGTGGGCGTTTGTCTTTGAATGATTCCCAATGAACGCTGTTGTCCACGCCCAACACCTTGCGAATCTTGGATCGCACATTGTGTATATACTGCGGCGAGACCCCAACAATTGCCGCGATGTCCTTGGATTTATAGCCATCAACGCTCAAGATAAAAATGCGCTTCTCGGTGAGATTCATGGCTTTCAATTGGGGATATTGTTCCATAATATCTCCTTGTTCTTTCAATTTGGAGTCCGCTATTTGAGGCCTTGAAGTAGTCTCTACCCGTCCCAATGCCTCCAATTCCTTGCGCAAAGTTTCAATTTCAGGAGAATTGCTGGTATTGAGCAATTTGAGTTTTTTACTCAATTCCAAACTCTTCTCCATCACCAACTCGCTCAACCCAATAATTCTCGCATTTAATTCCTTTTCTTTCTGCAAAAATTCTTTCTCTTCCACCTGCACGTGTAACTGCATTTGGGCCCAGTCTAACTCTTTCTTCTTGGCCGTTTGTCTCGCCCATAAAAACAACACCAACAAAAACAAGGTCAACACCACCGAACCATAGGTACCCGCCAAATATCCATTGATCTTCTTTTGCTGCAACATTTCCTTCTCAAAAGCATATTGCTTGGTTTTCATGCTTTCGAAATCCTTTTTCGCCGTAAAGTCCGCCCTCTTCACCGAATCATCAAGCAAGTGGTATTTGTCCTTGTAGTCATTGGAAATCAAGAGCGACTCGTATGCTTCTAACATCTTGTTGTCCTGTTTGTGGTAAATCGCCGATAACAGTTGGTAATGATTGGAAGACGCCATGGGATTCTCCTCAAATTGTTCCAACGAACGGTTCTTCCACGATTCTAAACTGTCCGCTTCCAGCAAGCCCGACTCTTCATTGATCGATTGTATTAAGAAAGGTGTAAGTCTCGTCACCGCACCGAAATAATCCCCCATGATCCAATCCAACCGTTTGCGCAACAATGTCAATGCCGATTTCGGTGATTTTTCCTTCGCATAGTTGAGGCGATTCGCCAAATGGTGAATGCGCAAGTTACTCAACACTATGGAATCAGGTAACTGAGACATCAATGCCGCTGTTTCCTCCATTCTACCCAAATGCAAGTTCAATTCAATTCGATTAATCAATACCAACTGACGGGAATAACGATCACGCGCTCCTGCCAAAAGGTCTTCATTCTTCTTCCAAAAAACCTCCGCTTCTTGGTAATTGCCTTCCACGATCTTCACCGAAATGATGTTTCCAATCAATTCAGCGGGGGCGCCTTTTCCTGATGGATAAGTGGAATAAACTTCCAAAAAATATTTGGATGCCGCACCATACAACGATTCATTAAAACAGATAGAACCCAGTTTGTTCAGAAAAAAACGACGCTTAACCACATCCCTATGTCGGATTGCTTCCTCCAACCCTTTGTTCAGATAAGTCTTAGACATCTTCAAGTCACCCCGTGTCAGGTGATACATCGCAATCAATTCAAAATAACTACAGCGATTGTTTCCCAAAGGCATGATTTTTTCCGCCTCCTGTATGTAAAACACCACAGAATCCATTTCACCTTCCGACAAAGACACCAACCCATGGCCCACATACAAGCTTGCAATGCCATATTCCGTGTTGTCCCTGCTCACACGGTCATTCAGATAGGTTAACAACTTCTCATAAGATTCTTTCTGACCATCATAATATTGAGCAACCTTGTCATATCCCACCGATTCATACTTTCCTGATGGCAATTTATCTAACATAGCAATCACAGAATCTACTTCAACTGCCCGCTCGATATCGTCTCGATAATAATCTTGGTCTGATTCTGATAAAAAATAGAATATCAATAATATACAAGATGAAATAACACCAATTATTATCCATTTGTACTGATTGATTATTGTTTTTAAATATCCCATAAAATCTACCACAAAAATAACATGCTTTTTAACGTATAATGGCGATGCAAAATGAAAATTGTTAGAAATTATGAAACATTTCGTCGATTTTTAAACATTTAACAATTCTAATATTTCCTACATATTTCGATTCTAGGTGCTGCTCGTATTTCAGCGATCGAAAAATCACACCACACCTTTGATCCAAAACCAATCCACAGATTATCTGTTTCTTAGACACGATGGTTTCTGGGATGGGTGAACTGACATTGGAAGATCGACTGTCCGACAAATTTGCAGATACATCTATTATTTCTGCCGAATCGGCGTATTTGATGGTAATTCACTCCCTAAAATTGTAGTTTTGAATATTATTTAATTCTTGGCTTAACCTTTGATTACACTACCACAACATGGAAAACAATCGACCCAATCCCGAAAATAAAAAGCCGGGAGGATTCCGCTTCAACCCCTATTGGATTTACGGCGCGCTTTTCTTGATTCTCATGGCGATGCTGTTCTTGCCAAAGAACACGGGTCAAAGCACAAATTGGAAAGAAACCCGAGAGATGATTCTTCAGGGGGACGTGAAGAAAATTGTGGTTGTTAACGATCGTTTAATAGAGGTCTACCTCACCCAAGAAGCCGTTCAACAAAAGCGCTACAAAGGCGTAAGAAAACGTCAAGATTACCTTGGCTCCACAGAGCCCAATTACAGTTTTGAAATTGAGAAAGGTTACCTAAACAACGAAATTCAAGATCTTAAGAACACATTAAAAGAAAAGAACTTGGACCCCAACGGATTGGTTCTCCAATACGAAACCCAAAGTGATGTTTTCGGAGAATTGTTTCAATGGATCTTCTTCATCGGAATATTCTTGATCTTTTACAACCTCATGTTCCGCAGAATGGGCGGCGGTGGCGGTGCAAGCGGTGGTGCGAGCATATTCAATATCGGTAGGTCTAAGGCACAACTATTCGACAAGGACACCAAGGTTAACAAGACTTTCAAAGATGTAGCTGGTTTACAAGAGGCCAAATTGGAAGTAATGGAAATTGTGGATTTTCTGCAAAATCCGAAAAAATACACAAATCTCGGCGGTAAAATTCCCAAAGGCGTTCTGCTCGTAGGCCCCCCAGGTACGGGCAAAACCTTGTTGGCCAAAGCAGTTGCCGGTGAGGCAGGTGTTCCATTCTTTTCCTTGTCGGGATCAGATTTCGTTGAAATGTTTGTGGGTGTGGGTGCAAGCCGAGTTCGAGACCTTTTCAAACAGGCAAAAGAAAAAGCACCATGTATTATTTTCATCGACGAAATTGATGCGATTGGAAGGGCACGTGGAAAAAACCTCATGCAAGGTTCCAATGACGAACGAGAGAATACCCTGAACCAATTGTTGGCTGAGATGGATGGATTTGGCACAGACAGTGGTGTGATCATCATGGCAGCAACCAACCGACCTGATATCTTGGATAGTGCTTTGATGCGCCCAGGTCGTTTCGATCGACAAATCAGCGTTGACCGTCCCGATCTTCAAGGTCGAGAGGAGATTTTCAAAGTGCACTTGGGCCCATTAACCAAATTATCTTCTGATGTGGATGCACACAAATTGGCACTACAAACTCCCGGTTTTGCTGGAGCTGAAATTGCCAACGTTTGTAACGAAGCCGCATTAATCGCCGCAAGACACAACAAAGAAGCGGTGGATATGCAAGATTTTCAAGATGCCATCGACCGCGTCATTGGCGGCTTGGAAAAGAAAAATAAAATCATCAGTCCCGAAGAAAAATCAATTGTTGCCTACCATGAAGCCGGGCATGCAATTGCGGGTTGGTATTTGCCTCATGCCGATCCATTGCTCAAAGTATCCATAGTACCCCGCGGAGTCGCTGCTTTGGGATATGCACAATACTTACCAAAAGAACAGTATCTGTACCGCACCGAGCAATTGATGGACAGTATGTGCATGACATTGGGAGGCAGAATTGCCGAAGACATATTCTTTGGTAAGATTTCAACCGGCGCACAAAACGATTTGGAGCGCATAACGAAGTTGGCTTACAGCATGATCACCATTTATGGCATGAATGACAAAGTTGGCCACGTAAGCTTTCATGACCCACAAGGAGAATACGGATACCAGCGTCCATACTCAGAGAAAACGGCAGAACTCATCGATCAAGAAGTTCGCGCCTTGATTCAACAGGCTTACGATATTACAAAAGCCCTTCTCACAGAGAAGAAAGCTGAATTAGAGAAGGTAGCCAAAGCCCTGTTGGAAAAAGAGATATTGTTCAAATCCGACTTGGAAGATTTGATTGGTCGCAGACCTCATGATCCTGTTGAAGAAACTGTAAATACCGAAGAATCAACATCCGCTGCAGAAGTATCGGTGTCATCCGTGGAATCTACAGACGTTGAGCCAATTCAGCCAACGGAAACCGGCACAATAGGCAATAGTGAAACAGACAACATCGCTTCCGAGGAAACAACCTCAGAAGACAAACCAGAATAATTAATTTGACAGCAATTGTTGGAGTTGAATCAGGTTGTAATACATCCCTTTCTTCTCCAACAATTCGTTGTGAGTTCCTGATTCTACCAGCTTCCCTTTATCCATTACTACAATGACATCGGCATGAACCACGGTTGACAACCTGTGTGCGATGATGATGCTGGTTCTGTCCTTCATGAGAAGTTCTAATGCCTGTTGAACAGCCTTTTCACTCTTGCTGTCCAATGCCGAGGTTGCCTCATCCAAAATGAGAATTTCCGGATCCTTCAGCAACGCACGTGCGATGGCCAATCGTTGTTTTTGTCCACCACTTAATTTACCCCCACGCTCTCCTATTTCTGAATCATACCCCTGTTCCATCTCCATAATAAACTCATGCGCATTGGCGGCCTTGGCCGCAGCTATAACTTCCTCCATGGCCAAATCAGGACGACCCAGTGCAATGTTATTCCGGACCGTTTCATTGAACAAAATACTCTCCTGGTTCACAATGCCAATCAGCTTGCGCAGAGATTCTTGCTCAAACTCGCGGATATCTACGCCATCAATACAAATACTTCCTTGACTCACATCATAAAAACGGGCCACGAGATCGGTAAGCGTTGTTTTACCCGCACCAGATGGACCAACCAAGGCAACCGTTTGACCTTTCTGAATATGGAGATTAAATTGATGAATAACCGGAGATCCATCCAAATAAGAGAAACCCACGTCATTCAATGTGAGTGAATGCTTGAAGATAGGCTGTTTGGGATTTTGAGGGTCCTCCACAGTGATGGGGGCTGAAACCAATTCCTGAATTCGCTCCAAACTCGCCATTCCCTTTTGGGCTGCATAAAGTGCATTGGAAAATGCTTTAAAAGGCGGAATAAGTTGAGAAAAAATGGCAAAATACGTGAGGAAAAACTCCGGGTCCAACTCATGGCGAAACACCATACTACCTCCCAACCACAAAAGCAATGCACTCACACTAATTCCTATGGTTTCACTCATCGGCGATGAAAGATCATACCGCCGTTGTACACCAATGTTGTTTTTCGTATAGGACTCATCTTGCTCGTTGTACTTCTTGGCGAAGAACGACGATGCATTAAATGCTTTGATGATGCGAATACCCCCAAGGGTCTCCTCATAGGCACTCATTACCCTACCCAAAAGCTCTTGATTCCTTGCACTGCGCTTTCTGAGGGATCGACCAATGAGCCCAATAATCAAAGCCGTAATGGGTAAAAACAACAAAATATACAGTGTCAACTTCGCTGATAATACGACCAATGCTACCATGAACAACAAAATATTCAATGGTTGGAAATACAAGGCCTCCAAGGAAACCATCAAAGCAAACTCAATCTCCTTGATATCATTGCTCATGCGCGACATTAAATCACCTTTTCGTTCATTGTTAAAATAAGCAATGGGCAAGTCCAAACACTTCTGATATACTCCCTGCCTGATCTCTTGTATACTGCGGTTTCGGATGAGCACCATAAAATTCATGGCCAAGAATCGGAATCCGTTTTTCATCACTGTTACGCACACCAGCGCAACACACAAATAAGCCAAAGCGGTGAACGGCTCACCTTTTGCAAGGCCGCCAAACCATGTGATAAAGGCCTGATATTGATCGCTAAACCATTGACCTACACCATAATTTTTGCTGGATAACGCTTGGGCATTTGCGCCATCTTTGGAGAATAAAAACCGCAACACAGGCATGATCATCATCAACGTAACCAGTTGAAAGATCACATAAAGGAGATTGAACAAAAAATTGAGGAAAATCAACCGTTTGTGGTTTCCTGCATAGCGTAAAAACTTTAATACTGCTTTCAAATCAAGGCGAAATTAATGAAATCAATACACCGTTAATAAAAAAGGGGGCCGTGCCCCCTTTTTTATTAACGGATTCGAGAAAATTTATTGGAAACTCAAGAAATCGCTGTACATCTCGCCAGATGCTGTGATGATTTGCACACGATACAATCCAGACACCACGTTCAATTCCATGGTCAATCCATTAGACTTCATCATATCGTTGATAGCAACCTCTTTAACCAATTGACCACCCATCGTGTACACCTTTACCGATTGCATGCGCTCTACACTCTGGATATTCACCATGCCATTGGTTGGGTTTGGATACATTTTGATTGAACCCGCAGCGAATTTCTTCACCACACTCGCCTCATTATCCTTGATTTTCAATGTCAATAAGGAGTCTTTACCAATAAAACAGGGTCCTTGTGCATTGCGAATCGCAAAGATCAAAATCTTGTCGCCATCTGGGTCACCATCATCAGTAATATTGGCACGGATGAAGAAACTACTTACGTTTTTCACCACGTTGATTTTACGGGTTGCAAAATCATAATCCGTGGGTGATACCGCTGTTCCACCAGCAATGGCAACGTCAAATGAGAAATTCTCATCAGCAGGAATCACAGAGAAATCCATACGGAACGAATCCGCTGGTTCAAAAATGGAATCTTTCGCTTTGGTGAAATTCACCGTTGGCAAAGTAGAGGCTTTGAAATCGTTGATCGATCTTGGCGACAATACATAACGCGTAGTGTAAGGCGATGTGTTGTCGAACTGTGCTCCAATTCCTGTTACATCAAAATAACCCACAGGAGCCGTAGAGCCATCTACATTGGTTTCTGCATCAATGTTCAAAGTATCCACGCGACCAGAAGTATTCATGACACGCACATACTTGAAGGCGTTCGCAGCCAAAGCCGCTGAAGGCCACTCAGTGGGATCCACCATCTTCACGCGACGCATCTGAACCAACACTGATTCTGTGGTCTCGTCAACGCCACTTACCACCTTGGCTTTCTTCAAAGGCTGGCCAGTAGAAATTCTGATGATCGTATCCAATTTGTCCATTTGAACAGTCCCTTGGAATTGACTCACTGAACCTTGAACCATGATACTATCTCCTTCCGTCACAGTGTATCCAAAAGTTTTTGGGTTGGTGAAGACTCCAATACCCCCTGTGCCATCCATCATGGTAAAGTTCAAACCTGCAGTACGCATATTCACCCCATGAACTGTTCCGAAAACTCGACAACGAACATTCAAACTATCGGCTGTTTTGTTGGCGTTGGTTTGTTTGTTAATGGTTCCGATAGGATAGATTGGCAAATCGTCATTCAACAATGTCACGATCAACGTATCTTTCCCTTTGGTGATCTTTGAGTTTGACAATACGCCCAATCCGAAATAAACCTTCTTGGTTAACTCGAATAATTTGTCATCATAGAAAGGCACATTAACAACTATGGTATCAGGCGTACCCGTGGTAATGTTGATGATTTTCGATGTAGGGTTGAACTTAAAATCTACCCCCTCCGTGGCAGAGCTCAGTGCTGTGTAGCAGCGCAAAGTGAAATCCGCATCGGCATCAGAACGAGAAGCCACACGAA
This sequence comes from Bacteroidia bacterium, assembly GCA_023258655.1. Lineage (GTDB taxonomy): Bacteria > Bacteroidota > Bacteroidia > NS11-12g > UBA955 > UBA955. The sequence continues at coordinate 6,214 of JALQWO010000005.1, read as the reverse complement.
TCTTCACCGCGAGGTTACCAATGTTCTCGGTGATCGTCAAACGACTATCAATAAATTCCACCGTTGCAGGACCATCATTGTCCGTCATCACCAACGTGATGATTGAATCTTTCAAGTATGCACCGCCTGTAAGCTGACGCAAAACCAAAGTCACAGTATCATTGGGGTCAATGGTAAATTCATCATTTACCTTCGCATAAATCATGATTGAATCCGCCTTGGTGCTTGAACCCAAATTGAACGTTGAGTCTTTGCCAGATTTTCCCAACTGGAACTCTGATGGAATGTATGTGCTGTCACCCTTGCTCTTAACAAACAACATCATTTTAGAAGGCGTAGCAACTGGTTTGTCCATCTTCAACGCAACACCAATTTTTCCAGCATTTTCTTTTACTACAACCAAAGTCTTTGGAATCACCACGTTGGCAATGTCATTATCGGCTACTGTTACCGTATGGGCTTTTTCTGTACCAATCACACAGTTGTTGGGTTGATCAATACCCAAAACAATGGTCTCAGGTCCTTCTGCCGCATTGTCATCATAAATCGTAATCACTGAAGTATCAGAAATGGCCAAACCAGAACCTTTGAATGTGATGGTGCGTTCCGTCACTGTGTAGTCGTTGGTCGCGCCTTTGGTGGCTGTACCGCCTGCGATGTAGAAACGAACGGTTTGATCCTTTTCATCGCTGTATTTACGGGTCACATAAACATTGTATTTGCCGATATCTTCTTTTGTAGATGACGTTCTTGTCCAAAATTCAACCAAGGTTGGTACCAAAGCTGCATGGTCATTGTCCAAATAAATGTGTCCACCAGCACCACCCGATGCATTCACTGTATTTTTCTTGGATGGACCCCAAACCCCATCTGCGTCGTTGTTGCCATAAACCACAAAACCTGTCGATAAGCTCAAGTTCTCTACACGTTTCAAACCACCCGACAAATTGTTCGGAATAAAGGCCGACCATGCACCTGTTACACCGATCACTTTGTTTTTCACAACCGTTGGTGTATAGGTTTTCCAACCCGCACTCACCGGAGAGTTTTCCACCATACCAATGGACAGAGGACGAACGCCACTTGAATTGGTGACATCATACAAAGCAACAAATGATTTGGCTGCTGCTTGCGAGCTTCCCCATACTACGGTAGCGTTGGTAGACGCCGTTCCATAATCCAGAAATGTAATACCATCAGCACAGTATCCAATCAGTGTATCATTGGAGGTCAACCCCAATGCAATGAACAATGGATAAATGGTTTTCCCTGCGGCAAAACGCGTGTTTGAGGTATTCATCAAACCAAACCATCCTTCGTATTCTCCCATCATGTTGGTTTCAAACGTATCGTTCTTACCTGCGGTAGTCAAAGACTGGGTAGAAATGTATTTGAATGTTCCGTTTGTGTTGAAGGTAATCATGTTTCCCGCACCCCCTGTTGACAAAGAACGGGTTTTCAAATCGGTTGTATCAGAGCCCTTAGTAATGTACTTATATTTCTCATTGGGTTTTAAACCGTTCAATCGCACTCGGAAGATGATCGGTGTTCTTGTGGTGTCACCCGTTGAAGCCTTGGTGGCGCCCGCATACTTAGGAACCAAAATGGCTCCAATTTGTGAGGATGTTACCTGCGCCTTCGCTTGACCCAGCATCACAACACCCAAAAGCAGTAGTATTTTCTTCATTTTATTGGTTTTTGAACAAATTTACACAATTTCACGACCATTCAAAAATCGCTTTGTGTCGTATTTAAATGGTAAAGGCCAAACTCACGACAGATGCCTGCTCAACCCCTACGGAATACAAAGACCGCAAACACCTTTCCGCCGTTGCTCCAGTGGTAAAAACATCATCCACCAAAGCGATGCGTTTGAGTTCCAACTTTTCACCCACAACATCAAACTGATGCTGGGTTTGATACCAACGCTCTAAACGGTTTTTTCGGGTCTGTGACACAGTGGCATTGCGCTTTATCAGTGCCTTGTTTACAACTGGTACACCCAAACCCTCTGCAATTCCCTCGGCAAGATGTAGTGCCGGATTGTACCCGCGTTTGCGTTCCTTTTTAGGATGCATTGGCACAGGAATTAAGCCATCACAATGCTGCTGAAATCCTTGCTTGTACAATTCCTCTCCCATCAATTTTCCCAACTTATTGGCCATTATCAGCCCACCGTCATATTTCAAGGACTTTAACACCGAAGATGTCATCGTACCAGACTGATAATTCAACAAATAGTATCCTCCCCATATTGGTACGCGTCCCCACAACGACTTTGCCACCGGATTGTTCATCCCAAATCCATGCACGGAAAAAGGCAATTGACTGTAGCATACCCAACAAATTTCCATTTCAGATCGCAACAACAAATCGCCACAACAAACGCAAGACCGCGGAAAGGCGAAATCCATCCAGTCGTGAACCATGTTTTCTATCCGAAAATCCACGCGTTTTCTCACCACCATGCTCCCAAAACACGCGATTGTCGATTTGCACCCACCAATTTGGCAAAAAACGCAGAACTTTGTAAAATGGCAGGACCTCATCAACTAGACCGCGACATACCCAAAGCCAAACTTTCGATTCAAGCTTTCAAAAATTCATTGCGCTTGTTTCGATATATGTCGGGCAAAAACCGCGGTTGGTTTCTGCTTGGAACCCTGTTTTTGGCGATTTCTGCCGGCGCATCACTGATGTTTCCCAAATTGCTTGGTGAACTGATGGACGGTGCCTTCGTCTACGATAATCATGGGATTTCAAAGGCACCCAATACCGAAGCCCTCGAAAAAGTTGCGGTCTACTTCATTTACCTATTCATCGTGCAAGCGGTGTTTAGTTTTGGCAGAATTGCCATTTATGTTCGGGTAACAGAGGATATGACTTACGGTCTCCGAACCGATTTGTTCAAGAGTGTCATCTCACAAAGCATGACGTTCCATTCACAACATCGCGTAGGCGAATTGTTGAGTCGTTTTTCAGCCGATATCGCACAAATTCAAGATGCCTTCACCACCAACTTGGCGATGTTCTTACGTCAGATTTTGGTGTTGATTGGGGGTGTTGTTGTTCTGTTCATCACGTCCACCAAACTCGCTGTATTGATGCTTGCCACCTTGCCTGCCATCATCATCATTGCCTTGGTTTTTGGGCGATTTTTGCGCAAAAAATCCAAAGAATTACAAGATACCACTGCCGCCAACAACGTAATCGTAGAAGAGTCGCTCTCCGGCATACTATCGGTAAAATCTTTCACCAATGAACAGTTCGAAAGCGAACGATACGGCCAAAGCGCTTGGCAGTTGAAAAAAGACTCCATCCTGCGCGGATATTGGCGAGGCGCTTTCAGTTCATTCATCATCATTTGTATGTTTGGTGCCATTGTCTGGCTCATTTACCAGGGTCTTGGACTTGTTCAATCCGGTGAAATGGGTGTGGGAGAATTGTTTAATTTTATGATGCTCACGGCCTTTGTGGGTAGCAGTATCGGTGGTATGGCTGAACAGTTCGTTCAAATACAAAAAACGCTGGGTTCCATAGAACGCGTGCTGGAGCTCATAGATACACCCACTGAACTCACATCCTCTTCGTCAAACAAAAATCCCGCTCCCAATTGGCAGTCTCCAATCATCCTGGATCAGGTTTCTTTTTCGTATCCCTCTAGACCCGAATTTCCCGTATTCAAAAAACTCAATCTCAACATCAAACCAGGTGAAGTATTGGCCTTGGTAGGACCGTCGGGTTCAGGAAAATCCACCTTAGCCAATTTGTTATATCAATTTTATCAACCCACGGAGGGATGTATAAGCCTGGGTGAATCCCCCATCCATGATTTTGACATAGATACATATCGAAAGGGATTTGCACTTGTACCCCAGGAGGTGCTTTTGTTTGGCGGAAGTATCTACGATAACATTCGATATGGTAAGCCTGATGCCTCTGAGGCCGAAATTATTGCCGCCGCACAAAGTGCCAATGCATCGGATTTCATTGAAGCATTTCCAGAAAAATATCAAACGAAAGTTGGCGACCGGGGAATGCGGCTATCGGGCGGTCAAAAACAGCGTATCGCCATTGCACGTGCCATACTCCGAGATCCAAAAATCCTCATCCTCGATGAAGCCACCAGCGCCTTGGATTCAGAGAGTGAACTCGCCGTTCAAAAAGCACTCCAAAACTTAATGCATCATCGAACATCCATTGTTATCGCCCATAGACTGAGCACCATCAGACATGCCCATGTCATTGCCCTAATCAAACAAGGCGAAATTGTAGAACAAGGCAACCATGAAACCTTGATGCAGCTTCCCGGCGGACAGTATCGACGGATGGTTGAGCAACAAATTGATCCAAGTGATTATTTTCAACAGCCAAACATGCCATGATGTTTGAACAGGCCAACGTGAATCGAAACCACACCAAGCAATGCCTAAATCATGGGCCATTTGTGTGGATTTTATGGATTATGGCCTTATTCACTTCTCAATTCGTTATCGCTCAAACCAACAATGGAAAAACAAACCAAGACGATCCAAACTACACACTGGCACACCTTCTCTACGAGAAAAATGAATTCGCCAAGGCATCTGTATTGTTTGAAGACTTGGTAGATGTGTACCCAAATGATGAAAATACCCAGCAGCGATATATTCAATGCATGGTAAAATTGGGAGAACAAGACAAAGCCATCAAATGGATTAAGAAGAAAATCAAAAAATCGACCCAACCCATGCATTGGGTCATTCAAGAGTGCTGGGTAAACACAAGTTATCCAGAGGGCCCGGAGAAAGCCAAACACAACGCACGTGCCGATGAACTCGTAGAACTCATCATCGACCAACTCAAGCCCAACGCGATGGAACAAATGGGCAGCATACACCTATATGTGGCCAATCGTTTTGAAAAACTTGGACTCCGAGATTACGCCATCAAAACCCTTGTAGCTGCAGAAGAACAGGTGGGGGAAATCCCCGAAATATCCAATGAATTGGCGCTGCTCTATATGGAAACAGGAAACAGAGAGAAAGGATTGGAAAAATACACCAACATGATGCTCTCGGGATTGCCCTTCGAAACCGTTAGGCCCGTCTTTGAAAGTCACGTCACCGATAGCCTGGATTTCGTCATCATGCAGCGATTATTACTCAAAAAAATCCAAGAATATCCCGAAGTTACGGCGCTTTCGGAGGGATTAAAATGGACATTCATCAAACAAGAAAATTGGAGCAGTGCCTTCCTGTATACCCGGTCGCTCGACAAACGACTCAAAGAAAATGGAACACGCGTTTACGAGTTGGGCCAACTTTGTCAATCCAACCGACAATATTTGGTGGCAATACAATGCTATGAATATTGTATCAACCTCAAAGAGTCCTGCTTCGACCTGCCTGCATGCCAATCCGCACTCATTGATGTCACCTATGAAAAAACAATCAACAGCAATCCCAGCATAGAAAACTTGATCGCGCTGAGAAATCAAATGTGGGAATTCGAAAAAAAATACGGACCGCAAGAAGCCACACTGAATAACGCCCTGAAACTTTCCCAATTGTTGGTGCGATACGATGCTGTATTTAACCAGGCAGACATGTCAAAAACCAAGAATTCGAACACAACAGACAACAACAAGAAAACCAACTATCAGGAAGCTGAAGAACTTTTGAGAAAATACCTCAACGAAGGAAGTTATCTGAACAAAAACGCCATCGCCAAAGTCAAATTGGCACTGGGTGATGTGCTGGTTGCTGCGGGTGACATATGGACTTCTGAGCTTCTTTTCGCCCAGGTAGAAAAGGACTTCAAAGAAGAAGAAACCGGACAATTTGCCAAGTTCAAAAGAGCAGAACTGAGTTTTTATCGCGGTGATTTCGATTGGGCAAGCATGCAATTGGATGTGCTTAAGAGTGCCACAACCCAACTCATCAGTAACGATGCGATGGAACTCGCCCTGGTCATCATCGACAATCTAGGCATTGATAGCAATTACCAAGCCCTCCAATGGTATGGTAAAGCGTTGTTGTTTGAAAAACAACAACAATATCAAAAGTCATGGAGCTACCTAGACAGTATCGTGACCAACTACCCCGGTCATGCCTTGTCCGATGAGGTATTGTACGTAAAAGCGCGCATCAAAAAAGATCAAGGCCAATACAAAGAAGCCGCCGAACTACTTGAGACATTGTCACTGGCGTTCAATTTCGACATCCTTGCAGAC
>JALQWO010000059.1:239-8849 GCA_023258655.1 Bacteroidia bacterium | reverse complement strand
CACGAGCATCGCGGTTTTAGCGGCGCAGTGCAGTTTGTGTGGGTGGTGAAATCAACCTTAAATTGCCCTCTTTTTTCTGAAACCAAGCATGTTCCATGCCATTGGTAATCCACACGAATTCACTGTCTAATTTATTGTTATATGTGGCCGCTTGAATGAGTGTATCCCGGGTGATTTTCACCTCAGGTGCTTTGCATTCAATCAAAATAAATGGTCGGGTATCGTTCGCAAATACCACAATATCAAAGCGTTTGCGCAATCCAAAGGCCTGGATTTCTTTTTCAACGGCAATCATTCCAACGGACAAAGAATAGTAGTTGGTTAAGTGTGCAATACAGTGCTGTCTCACCCATTCTTCAGGTGTTAGGGGGATAAATTTTTTACGAACCGGATCGAAAATGACTTTTTTTTGCTCTTGATCCTGGATGCGAAACCCGTATTCGGGGAAATGTAATGTCTGCACTGCGGTAAAAATACAACCCATGGCCAAATTGAGCGATACCATATCAAATTATTTGGATTTGCGTCGAAAGATTCAATCCAAACAATACTCGCCAGTCTATCTGCTGCATGGTGAAGAGGTGTATTTTATCGATGCGCTCACTGATTTGTTGGAGGGCAGTATACTCCCGGAGGCCGAGCGCAGTTTTAACCAAACGTTGATTTACGGTAAAGAAGTAAAAATTCACGACCTCATTGCCATGGCACGTCGCTATCCCATGATGAGCGAATATCAAGTGATTTTGGTCAAGGACGCCCAGGATATCAAAGAGTTTGATAAGCTGCTCTCATACCTTGAAAATCCCATGCCTTCTACCATTTTGGTTTGTGCATTTCGTGGAAATAAGATGGACATGCGCACCAAAATTGGCAAGCAAGCCGATCGCTTTGGTGGGGCATACTACGCGGCAAAATTGCGTGATTACCAAATTAAGGATTGGTTGCCGGAGTATTTCAAACAGCAGGGCAGGAGTGTAGATACCGCCGCAATTCAAATGATTGTAGAGTTGTTGGGTGCTGACTTGCCGTTGATTCACAATGAGCTGGATAAATTGTTCATCAATGTGAAAGACGAGTTCATCAGAACAACGCATATCGAGGCCAATATTGGCTTCAATCGAGAATACAACGTGTTTGAATTACAAACGGCTTTGGGTACAAAGAATTTCAACAAAGCCATCCAAATTGGGCATCACATGGGACAGCGGGCAGAGAAAGGGGAGATCTTGCGTATCGTAACCAATCTGCACAATTATTTTGGGAAAATCCTATTGACCCAGCAAATGGGTGGTGGCAGTAAATCTGAATTGGCTGGCGCACTTGGGGTGAATCCATTTTTTTTGGATGAGTACTTAGGTGCAGCCAAATTGTATTCAGCCAGTGACTTGGAGCGGGTTTTTAATCAGATTAAACTCCTTGATTTGCGCTTGAAAGGTGTACATCGCGGTTCTGCTACAGACGGTGAGTTATTGATTGAAACCATCGTGGGAATACTTCGTGCTCCACAGCGGGTTTGATGCTGTTTTTCGCATTATTTTTCCTTTATTTGTAAATAATAAATTTACCCTATGAAAAAACTATACGCTTTAACCATTGCTGCCGTGGCCACTTCCTTTGCTACAGCGCAAGTTGCTGCGTCGATGGAAGGCACAGGTCAAGGTGCTCCGCAGACGTTGACAACATCCAAAGTCTTCATCGACAAAGCCGATAACGGTGGGTTCGGTGTAGCACCATCCAAGAAAAAGCCATTGAGTGCACGCGGTGTAGACTACAAGAGCTTTGTGAGAATTGGTTCTACCTACTACGATTTACAATCGAACTTCGCCATGCCTCATCGTTTGGCACTTCATGCCAATGGTGCTGTTTCTGCGACGTGGACAACTGCCAACAGTGATGCGGCAGGTTTCGCTACCCGCGGTGCAGGTTACAACTACCGCGATGCTTCAGGAAAATGGAATCCATCAGACAGTTCTCGCGTTGAAAACGTTCGTACAGGATGGGCCAACGTAGGTGTATTGTCCAATGGTTCAGTATTTACCATCGGTCACGATGCAACAAATGGCGGTTTCTACATGACCAAAAGCGCTTCAGCTACTTCAAGACCTTCAACTACCACAAGTATTTTGAAAGAGCCTCCCTACAAGCCCATCTGGGCTCGTACAGCCAATAATGGTGATGTGATTCACTTGATTTGCTCTTACACCGACTCTGCAGCTCCCGGCGAAGCCCGCGCTCCCCAGAGAAAAGGAATTTTTGCTCCCATGGTTTACAGTCGTTCAAAAGACGGTGGTGCTACCTGGGACAAGCAACACATCATGATGCCTGACTATGATAGCACATTGACCAATAACGGTGGTGCGGATCAGTACACCATTGATGTGAAAGGCAACACCGTAGCAATCGTTAACGCAGATTTGTTGCAAGGTGTAATTGCATGGAAGAGCACGGATGGTGGTGATAACTGGCAGCGTATCATCGTTGATACCTTCAAATATGCTCCATGGACTGGCAAAACAGAAATGTTGGATACGCCTTTCACCAACGACGGTACAGTGGATGTGATCATCGACAACAACAACAAATTGCATGTTTTCTGGGGCTTGGGCCGTGTGTTGGATACCGACACCTCAGATGCTTCATACAGTTTTTATCCTAGCATCCAGGGTTTGATGCATTGGTCTGAAGCAACTGATAAGACCACTTTGATTGCCAGCGGTAGTCAGTTTGATCGCGACCAAGATGGTATCAACTCTTTGGAACAGGCTACCTACTCAGGTTTGTCGAGCGGAAACGTTCCCTCCGGTTTGAGTACGGTTGCTCGTTTGGGTAGTACTTCTGCAATGCGTCAGCCCGCTTCTGCCATGGATGCCAACGGAAACCTCTACTGTTTGTTTAGTGTGCCCATCGAGCAAGACTTGTCTGATTTGGGTGCGAACTTCCGTGATATCGGCGTGGTATATTCAACCGATGGTGGTGCTACTTGGAGCTTGCCGCAAAACGTGACCCAGGTAATGGGAAGAGAAGATGACTTCGCGTCAACTTGTCGCGTTGCCAACGGCTTCTTGCACATGACTTGGCAGCAAGACGAAATCGCAGGTACCAATTTGCAGAACAACTCTGGTGCCTTCGGTAACCACCCCGTTGTATTGAACTTGATCAACTACCAAGCCATCCCTGTAACCGAAATTTTGAACGGTAACATCGGCATGTTGTATGGTGTAAATGTTGAAAAGCCAAACACCGGTGAGGTAATGGTAGTGAATCAAAACTATCCCAATCCATTCAGCAATTCAACCAACGTTTTGGTTTACTTGACCAAGCCTGGTGATATCAAAGTGGAAGTACGCAATGCGATGGGCGCGTTGGTGAAAACCCAAACCCACAGCAACTTGTACAAAGGAAACCACGAGTTGACCATCACCGCTGAAGGCTTGTCAGCTGGTATCTACACCTACACCCTCGTAGCGGGTGGTAGCAGTGTAAGCAAAACCATGATGGTAAAATAATCTTTTGTTGTCGTTTAGACGATTTGAAAAGGGGCCGACAAAACATTGTCGGCCCCTTTTCGTTTATTTTTGTACCATGTTCAAAACCAATCACTGGTATCACTGGATTTCTGCGCTGGCCTTTTGGTCGTTTGCCCTGGTTTTTCACTTGAAAGGCGACCTCGATATCATGGGCTACGGTTCTACCCCAATCGTCGTTTTTTTGGTCATTTGGGGCGCTTTTCGTGGCATCAATGGGTACTTGTTATATCAACGTCGAAACGACAATTCATGAAAGCGATCAAAGGGGATATCAAGATGATTTTTTCAACGATCCGGGCTTTTGCTTGTTTGGTTGTTTTGATGACGGCAGTTGCCTCTTGCATTGACATGGAACACAAGGGAAATCGCAACGACATTCCCACCAAAGGTGAGTTGGAAATCGCCATAGACATAAACGATAGTTTGATGTTTAATCAATTGATCAGTCGTTTCCACGAGCTCTACCCCAAAGCCCATATCAAACCCTTATACCTTCCGCCTTTGCAGATTTTGGAAGGCGTGAGGGACAAGAAAATCACTGCGATGTACGTGAATTATTTGTTCGATACCGCCATGGTTAAGTCGCTGGAATCCCGACAAATCAAAGTGAGATCGCACATTGTGGGTAGTTCTGCTACTGCGTTCGTTGTTAACCGGAGTAATCCCAACGTGGGTATAAGTGCCGACTCACTCAGTGGCATGATGTCGGGAAAAGTAAAAGGTTGGAAGGGGATGGCAGATGTGCCGCTAATTTGGGTGTTGGTCAAAGGTGATCTTGCCTACAATTATCTCAATGATTGGTATTTGCGTCGGCAGACATCGGACAAGCCGATAAACGCAATTCCACCAAAGTTTGTCCAGGTAGCCAACCCGCAAGCACTATTTCGATTTGTGAGCCAAACCCCAGGCGCAATGGGATTTGTGGGGATGAATTGGATTGCAGATAGGGGTGATACTTTGGCGCGATATCTTAGGCACAAGGTGAAGGTTTTGGCTGTTCAAAACGATTCTACCAAAGAATATCACTTGCCATACCAGTCACAGGTGTATGCCAATCAATATCCGTTTATCGCCCCCGTGATGGGTTATGACCTCCAAGGGTACTCCGGGTTAGCCCAAGGGTTTTTGGCCTTTTGTTGTGATCAAAGTGGTCAAATCATCCTCAAGAAATGTGGTCTGTCACCAGCGATTCCGCCCGCGAGAACCATACAGCTATTTAATTAACCATCTTTTGGAACAATTTTTGAAAATCGTAACACATATATAACATTTACATAGTTTTTTTGCACCAAAATGAAAAAGATAACCTTTTCACTCCTGCTAAGTTCCGTCCTGTTAATGACGTCCGCCGTGGCCCAGACATTGGCCGATGGGCAGCGTTTCTCTCGCAACGAAGAATTTGAAAAAGCCGAACAGATTTATGCCAAGTTAATCGCCGCAAAACCCAAAGTTGGCGATAACTACTATTGGGCGGGTCTGAATTTTTTGGCGAAAGGCGACTCCTTGAGTGCGTTGAATATGTTCAATCAAGGATTGGCAATTGCACCTACCGGTCCTTTGAATTTGGTGGGCAAGGGACACATGGAATTGCGTAAGCACAACGTCCAAGGGGCTGAAGCCTTTTTTGTGCAAGCCTCAGCAGCAAAAAAGAAGTTGCGCCCATTGATTAATAAAGAAATCGCCCGCGCCTATCTGTTGGTGGAGTTTGGCTCGCCTGAACAATTGAAAGCATACGGTGCGCGTGCCATCGATTATTTGAAAATCAGCAACAACGATTTCGAAGCCAAAATTTTGTTGGGTGATGCAATGATTATCAACAACCCTACAAACTCATCCGATGCCATCCAGCAGTATATTGTTGCTGGTTACGATGCACCTAACGACCCACGTCCCTTGATGCGTCAAGCCAAAGTGTATGCCCGTGCCAATGCGGCTTCGCTGGCACAGAGTAAGTTGGATGAGGCCTTGGCTTTGGATGTGAATTATGCACCGGCCTACCGTCAAAAAGCAGAGGTTTTTTCCCAAATGAAGGAGCGGGATTCTGCCGTAATTTATTATGAAGAATACCTCCGACGTAACGACAATATCACGGCGCGTAAATTCTACGTTCAAAATTTGTTTTTGGGGGGAGATTTTGATCGCTGTATCAACGAAGGAAAAAAGTTGTTGGATAAGAAGTCCATCCCAGTTATTTATGGAACCATCGCCTACGCCATCGCTTCAAAAGAAAAGGCAAAACGTCGGTTGGCAGATTCAGCCCAAATCGATTCGGGATTGAACTATTTTTTCAAGAACTACGAAAACTTATACATCAAACCGCTGAACCGCGACTTGTTGCCCAGTGAGAATTATTACAAGGGTGTATTGACCTATCGCTATGGGTTGTCTACGGCGGATTCTACCGTTCGTAAAATGCGCACGATTGAAAGTTATAACCTCATGACCATGGCTTTGATGGATACAGCACGCGCAGGTGCCAATACCTATCAAATGGCGCAAAAAATGTATTTCGACGGAAAAAACTATGAGCAAGCATATGGAATCATCGAATTGAAACGCAAAAAGCAGGCGGGCAATTTGAACTCTGTGGATTTGTTCTATGCTGGTCGATGCTTGGCCAATATCAAACGCCAAAAAGAAGCTTTGGTTATTTTCAACGAATTAATTGCCAAAGACACAAACTATTTGTCAGGGTACTATTTGATTGCGACCACTTGGGCGAGCTTGGATCCTACGGATTCTTCAGGCAATGTGACCCGTGCATTTGAGCGATGGATGGGCAAATTGGATTCTGCCCAGAAGATTCGTTTCATTCAAGATCGTGAAAATGCTTACCGCAACTTGGCTTACTATGCGCAGAAGAAGAAAGATTACGAAAAAGCCAGTTACTACTATGGAAAGGTATTGGAGTTGGTACCCGATGATCAAGTCACCATTGATGTGAAGAAGCGCTTCGATGATTACTTGGCCAAAGTAAAAGCCAAAAACAACAAGCCCAAAACTGGCAATGCAGGAGCGGGTGCGGCGGCGAACCCTGCTTCAGGCACCACGGGCACTTCAACCACGCCTGCTACAACACCAACAACCCCCGCAACAACCCCCGCGGGCGGCAAATAAGTAAGAATATTATCCTTTTTTATAGGAATAAAGCCCCGATCTGCGATCGGGGCTTTATTTTTGAATCACGGCGACGATCAAGCATGGGTATCAAACAAGCAATAACGGGATTGATTTTTATCTTGAGTGTGTGCGCAAATGCCGCAGTATCTAAACTGAACGCATCGCCCGGTTTGCCCAAAAACTACCTGCTGCAATGCCGTCAGCCGCAATGGCTAAAACAGCAACCTTACACCCTGCGCTGCGTGGATCAATCGTTTGGTTTGTATCAAATCGCGGCAACCGACATCCAGATTAACAACCTCAAACATCGCGCAGCAGAAGATAACATCGCCCTGCAAATCCAAGAGGAACACCCCTTACAGCGACGTGCCTGGTTGCCCAACGATCCCTACCTGTCAAGCCAAAAATACCTCGATGTCATTCAGATGAGTAAAGCGTGTGACATGGGACGCAATGCCGTGAACCGAAACCTCGATACCCTTGTCGTGGCCGTGATTGATGATGGATTGGATACCTCTCACCCCGATATCAAGCCCGTCATTTGGATGAATCGCGGCGAAATTCCTTGGAATGGCCTGGACGACGACGGCAATGGGTATACCGATGATTATTATGGTTGGAACGGCGGAGATTCTTCGGCGGAAGTGTTCAATAAAGAGTCCGTTTTCTATGGTCACGGAACCAGCGTGGCGGGTGTGTTGGGCGCGGCTACCGACAACGGCATTGGCATTGCTGGGGTGGCCTATAACGCCAAAATTATGCCGGTGCTCTGCTACGCCTCGAAAGGTATATCCAGCGACTTGGGTGTGATCCGGTCGATGTTGTACGTGTACCGACAAAAGAAGCTGTGGCTGACCACAAACAAGCAAAAAGGGATCAATGTTGTGGCGCTGAATATGTCGGTAGGACTCGACGCCACATTCCCCAACGAAACACCCATGTGGTGCGAGCTGTTCGATTCCCTCAAAAGCGTGGGAATTATGTCGGTAAGTGCCACCACCAACGCCGATAATAACGTAGAATTGGTGGGCGATATACCGTCATTATGTCCCTCCGATGCCTTGATCGTAACATCCAGTACGGGGCTGGACAAACAATGGGTAAAATCCGGGTATGGTAAAGTATCGGTTGATTTGGCGGCACCGGGCGATGCGGTTTATACGATCTCTCCGGTTCAAACTTCGCCGAGCAATCCGTATCGGGGTGAGTCTGGCACGTCTTTCGCTGCACCAATGATCGCCGGGACGATTACTTGGTTGAATTCGGTGGTGTGTAAGACCTACTTACAACTCATGCAGCAGAACCCCGACAGTGCATTGAAATTGATGCGCGGTTGGATACTGGGATCGGTGGAGGTGAATGCCTCGCTAACCAACAAAACGGTAACAGGCGGCGTGTTGCAATCGTATGGTGCGTGGACAAAAATGGATGCTTGGTGTATGGCCAAAGAGCCCACCTACGCCGATGAATCGATTCAATGGGTTCGTCCAGTTTTGCTCCCAAATCCATCATCAGGCGACGGTTGTATGTTTATGGGTTCAGCGTCTGAGTTGTTGGAATTGACCTTGTTCGATGGCGCAGGTCGGGTAGTTTTTGCGGGTGAGGCGATGACCAATGCGCGCGTTCAGTTTGCCGACCCTCTCAGTGCTGGGATTTATCATTGGCAGGTCAAGACGAAACGAGGCACGGTTCAAATGCCTTGGGTAATTCAATAATTTTACGTTGATGGGTAGGTTGTTACCTAGCTAACCGGCTTAAACGCTTCAAACGCATTCAAGCAGTTTTTGCAATAGTGCATGCTTCTGCAGAGCGTAGGACCGAAGGGGGTATGCATTTCCGTATTGCGGGAATTGCAGTAAGGGCAGGGGGTGTCGCTCAGCACATCCAACTCAATGTAGCCATCGTGTTTGGGTGGGGGAGCCAATCCGTGTTGCTTGAGGGCCGCCAGTCCTTTTTCGGAGAT
>JALQWO010000059.1:0-229 GCA_023258655.1 Bacteroidia bacterium | reverse complement strand
ACTGTTTGTTGAACGTGGTTTTCACTTCGATGTGGGTGTATCCCGATTCGGCGAGTTTGTCGTGCACCATCTGCTCCATGATGCGCAGGGCGGGACAGCCGCTGAAGGTGGGTGTCAGCTCGATTTTGGCATGGCCAGGAGCCGACGATTCTATGCCGGTAACGATGCCCAGATCCACGATGGAAATGGTAGGGATTTCGGGATCCATGACGGTTTCCAGTAGGGCTTT
>JALQWO010000058.1:251-9048 GCA_023258655.1 Bacteroidia bacterium | reverse complement strand
TTGTGCTAGATTGTCCCAAAGTCAAATACCCCAATCCTACATCTTGCATGGTTTTTACCTTGCGATAAATCAGGGGGATGTGCTCGAAAAATTCTACGGCAGTGTCAATAGACATTTCCAAGACATCGTTGATGCTCTTGCCTTTGTAACGCACTTCCAATGTTTCACGGTTGTAGCGCCTACCTTGGCACTCATCACACAGCACCTCCACATCGGGCAAGAAATTCATCTCGATCACTTTTCTTCCACCACCACCGCAGGCTTCGCACCGACCGCCTTTTACGTTAAAGCTGAATCTTCCCGGTTTGTAACCGCGAATTTTGGCTTCGGGCAAGTTGGTGAACAGGTTGCGGATTTCTTGGAAAACCCCTACATAGGTGGCTGGATTACTCCTGGGCGTGCGTCCGATGGGTGTTTGATCGATGCGGATTACTTTGTCGATGTGCTCCAATCCATTGATGCTTGCAAACGGCAAAGGCTTGTAACTGGAACCATATACTTTGTTGTGCGCAGCAGGGTAGAGGGTTTCGTTGATCAAGCTCGATTTTCCACTGCCACTGACGCCAGTAATCGCCACAAACAGGCCAATAGGAATTTCTAAGTTGACTTTCTGCAAGTTATGGCCGGTACAACCTTTCAAAATCAATTTTTCTTTGCTCGCTTTTCTGCGAAGCGCTGGCACGGGAATGCTGTCCTCTCCCCGAAGGTACCTACCCGTGATGGCATCAGAGGCCACAAAGTCTTTGACTTCCCCGCTGGCTACGATCTGACCGCCATGGACACCCGCATGTGGGCCAATTTCCACCAACCAATCGCTGGCCAACATCATGTCTTTGTCGTGTTCCACAACAAGAACGGTGTTGCCCATATCCCGCAAATCGCGGAGACTTTGAATCAATCGCTCATTGTCGCGCTGATGCAATCCAATGCTTGGCTCATCCAAAATGTAGAGGACGTTCATCAACTTACTACCAATCTGTGTCGCCAAACGAATGCGCTGTGCTTCACCCCCAGATAGCGTTCTGGCGGGACTGTTCAAGGTCAAATATCCCAGGCCCACACCCACCAAAAAGTCCAAACGTGCCCGAATTTCCTTGATCAATTCTGTGGCAATGGTGGCTTGCCGTTCCGTGAGTTTGGCATCTACCGCATCAAACCATGCTTTCAAGACATCGATGTTCAGATTGCTGAGTTCGGCGATGTTTTTATCGGCAATGAGAAAATGCAAGGATTCTTTCTTCAATCGGGCACCGAGGCAAACATCGCAAGTCTTTTGGTGCATGAATTCTTCAGCCCATTGACGCAGTTTGTCGTCCTCAGATTCAAAATAATTCTCCGTGATGTAGTGAACTACTCCTTTGTATTGACTCTCGTATGTCTTTTTCTGTCCTTGGTGGTTAACGTGACTCACCATGATGGTTTCATCATAACCGTAGAGGATGCATTGGATTTGGTCATCGCTGAGTTTGGCAATGGGGTCTGCCAAGCTAAAATCCAATACTTTGCTCAAGGCACGCAGTTGGCTAAATGTCCAGTTCTCACGCAATTCACCAATGGGCACTATTCCGCCGCGGTTGATGGATTTGCTGCGATCGGGGATGATAAATTCTATGTTTACCTCGGCGGTTTCGCCCATGCCTTCGCAATTGGGACAAGCACCGTAGGGTGAGTTGAATGAAAAGGAATTGGGTTGGGGTTCGTCGTAACTCAGGCCTGAAACCGGATCCATCAGAAAACGAGAGAACGGAACCACTTTTTCATCGGCATCCTGAACCATCATGTTACCGGCACCCATTTTCATCGCGATTTTAACACTCTCGGTCAGTCGACCGGTTGAAACGGCTTGTACTTGCAATCGATCAATGACCACCTCGATGTCGTGAATCTTGTAGCGATCAACCTGCATGCTGCCCGTGATATCGGTAATGTGGCCGTCGATCCTAACCTTGTTGTATCCTTTTTTCTTGATTTGTTCGAAGAGTTCGCGGTAATGGCCTTTACGTCCTTTTACCACGGGGGCGAGGATGGCCACTTTTTGTCCCTCAAACTTCTGCACCATCGCGTCGATGATCTGCTGTTCGGTGAGTTTGACCATTTTTTCACCACTGAGGTAGCTCACGGCTTCACCGGCGCGGGCATAGAGCAAACGCAAGAAATCGTATACTTCGGTGACAGTGCCCACAGTACTTCGCGGGTTTTTGCTCACCGTTTTCTGTTCGATGCTGATGACGGGACTCAATCCGCGTACTTTGTCAACATCGGGACGTTTCATGTCGCCAATAAACTGCCTGGCGTAGGCCGAGAAACTTTCCAGGTAGCGACGCTGACCTTCAGCGAACAAAGTATCAAAAGCCAATGAGCTTTTACCGGAACCCGAGAGGCCGGTGAACACCACCAATTTGTTGCGCGGGATGACCAAATCTACGGACTTGAGGTTGTGTTCTCGCGCACCCAAAATCTCGATGCGGGGTTCGTTGGCATCGGGCTGATGAATGTGCTGAGAAAGTCCGTTTTTCATGGAATTTGCAAAGGTACAAAACAATCCATCGGAAAGAAAGGTGATTGCGCTTTTTGCAAACAATTACCAGCTACCGCCGGCACCGCCTCCATTGAAGCCACCACCGCCACCAAATCCGCCCCAATCGCTGGAACCACCACCACCGAAACCGCCCGAGGATTCACCGCCCCAGCCGCGACCGAAACCGCTACCCAACGCTCCCCAGAAAAAGGGGTTGCTGCCTAAGCCAGAATGATAGTAACCCCTGCGTGAATATCCGCCTCCTCCGCCACCGCCACGACCGGTGATGGCAATCAGAATAAGCACGATCAATGCAATCACAAGGCCAATAATACTGCCGCCATTTTTGCCTTTTTTGGTGGCTCGCCCCTGAAATTTGTTGCGAATGGCTTTTTCGTATGCTTGGGTCGTTTGGTCAATGGCCAAAGCGTATTTGCCCTCTCGCAAATAGGGTACGAGAAACTCCTCGTTTATCTGTCCGATTCTGCTGGCACTCAAACGGTCTTGCAGTTGATCGGCAGTAACCGTTTGGAACTTTCTATCATCGATGGCGATGTACAACAGCATGCCGTTGTTCTTTCCTTCAACGCCCACTTTCCATCCTCGCGCCAAAAACATGGCTCGATCAAAAACGGCATATCCTTGGGTGGATTTTTCCAACACAACGGCGATTTGCACCGAGGTGGAATCTTCAAATTGGTAGAGCCGCTCATCGAGTTCTTGGATTTCCTGGGGCGATAAAACACCTGCATAATCGTTGACATGCCCTTTGTATTTGGGTAGCGTTTGCTCTGCGTAAAGTGGAAAGGCTGCCAATATGGCCAACAACGCCCACAACGCGCGCTTTGCAGTGCCGAACACAATGGAAGGATGGCCCAAAAGATTATGCATCAATGGAAATTTGGTTGCTGAGTTCGTTGGGGTTGATATCAGTAGGAGGAAAGTGGCTGGCCAAAATTTGTCCGATTTCTCTTACGCCGCGAATCACACCCGCTTTGAATTGTTGCTCGCGAAATAGTTGCTGCATGTGGTCGCGAATTTCATCCCATTCACCTGTACGCATTTTCTCGTTGATGCCTGCATCGCCAAAGATGGCAAATCGCTTGCTCTTTGGGACCAAAAAAATGAGTATTCCATTGCGTTCAACCGTTTTGTGCATTTCCAGCCGGGTGAAGGTTTCCTGTGCAGCCATGACGATATCATCTCCCTTGAATCGATGACTGATGTGCACGCGAATCTCAGCGGAGGTTTTTTCCTCGGCTTGGGCAATGGTATCCACGATTTCTGCCGCTTCCGCCTCGGTAAACAAAGTGGATTTACGATGAAATCCCAACAATATGGCAATTCTGGAAAACACCAGAGCAATGGGTGCGAACATATTATTCGCTCAGTGCACCCTTAACATCTACACGTTTTTCAGCGCCTTTGTCGGCCGCGAAACCGGTCTTTTTCTCAAAGCCGAAGATGCCAGCAAAAATGTTGCTCGGGAATTTGCGCACGCCCATGTTGTAGTTTTGAACGGCCTCGTTGTAATCGCTTCTGGCAGTGCGAATTATATTTTCCGTTTCGGAAATCTCGTACTGCAAGTTTTCAAATCCCTTGGTCGACTTCAACTCGGGGTAGCGCTCCATCACAACCATCAATCGGCTCAAAGCGGATGACTGTGTCATGGCGATTTTGTCGATGCTCTCGGGTGTAAGTTGTTCATTGCCCACTTTGATTTGTCCCACGCTGGCACGGGCATTGGTGATTTCGGCCAAAGTGCTTTTTTCAAATTTGGCTCCGGCGCTGACGGCCTCGGCGATTTGTACGATTTTGTCGGCCCGGGTTTGGTACGCCACCTCTACGTTATTCCATTTAGTGTTGAGTTTTACATCGTTGTCAACCAGTGAGTTGTAGCTACTTTTGATCCACAAGAAAACGATGAGGATGACCCCTACAATGATGAGGGTACGGATGGTTTTGCTGTTCATGATTTAATTTCTAACCCAAAGGTACTAGCAAAATGCTTGCCCATCTTCTCTTTTACTTCGAACATGTCAATTTTTCCGCCCAATTCCATTTCTATGCTCGTTACGCCCTTGTCTACAATGCCGCAGGGCACGATGTGGTTGAACATGCTGAGGTCGGTGTTGACATTGAGGGCCAAGCCGTGCATACTGACAAAACGACTGCATTTGATACCAATGGCTGCGATTTTGCGCTCGTTGGGTTTGCCAATGTCGAGCCATACACCAATGCGATCAGGAATGGTTCCTGCAACGAGGCCATATTCGGCCAAGGTTGCGATGATACAGTGCTCGATGCTTTGTACAAACGTTTTGATACCCATCCCCAAGGCTTCCAAATCAAAAATGGGGTAGACCACCAATTGACCTGGACCGTGGTAGGTAATATCGCCACCCCGTTCGATGTCGTATACTTTGGCTTGCATGTCGTTCAGCGTTTCATCAGACGCCAACAGATTCTCCCGATCGGCACTTTTTCCAAACGTATACACATGGGGGTGTTCAATCATGATTAGATGAAAGGGCGATGTAGTTTCTTTGGCAGTTTTCTGGGCGATCATGGTATTGAACAAGCCTTTCTGAAAATCCCAGGTTTGATCGTAGGGTTCGTTTTGCAATAAATGCAACTGACAAGGTAACATGTTGCAAATTTAGCCAATTTCGAGCCCCGGATTTGCATCGCCGGGTTGAGTCGAACAACTTTGTGAAATGAAAATCCAACAAAACAAAACCATTGCCCAGCACATCGGGCGAGAAGGAGAGAAACGGGCTGCGGAATGGCTATGGTTGAAGGGGTTTGATATAGTGGATACAAACTGTAGAGTAGGGAGGTACGAGATCGATTTGGTTTGCAAACACAATGAGGATTGGGTTTTTGTGGAGGTAAAAACCCGCTCAGAAGAAATTTTAGGAAATCCGGAAATCGCCGTGAATTATAAAAAAAGACAACACCTTCAAAAAGCGGCTTTAGGATACCTAAAAAACAAGGGATCCAACGTCATGCCAAGGGTTGATGTGGTTGCTGTCTCACTATTGCGGCATGGAGCACAAATGATGTATTTTCAGGGGAAATAATTACCCGGACAAGCAACCCTATCTCAAAAATAGATGTCATTGATTTTACAAGTTGTTGCCATAAAGCCAGAAACTTTCAATTTAATTTGCGGAACGAAAATGAGACTAAGTAAGATATGTGTAGCCCTCGGGCTCGGATTCATTGGGGTTTTTCACGGGGCACAAGCCCAGCACAAATGTGGTTCTGATCAATATCATCAGCACTTGAAACAAAACGATCCTTCAGTGGCCGTGGCTGAGGCCGAGATCAATGCCTTGTTGAAGGAAAAATCATTGGAAAGTCGCGCAGCGATTTACACCATTCCGGTAGTATTTCATGTGATCCACACCAATGGGCCAGAGAATATATCACGAGAGCAAATTTTGGATCAAATTCGCGTGCTCAACAACGATTTTAATTTATTAAACGGTAACAGAACCAAATTGCGTTCGGTATTCAACGGGTTGGCCGCCGATTGTCAAATCAAATTTGAATTGGCCAAAATTGATCCCAATGGAAACTGTACAGAGGGGATCAATCGGGTGTATTCTTCTGCCGGAGTGCAGATGGATATGACCACGGAAAAAGTGAAGTCTCTGATCAATTGGAATTACAAAAAATATCTCAACATTTGGGTGGTTTCTTCCATCTCGGGTGGGGTAGATGGTGGTGAAGTATTGGGCTATGCTTGTTTCCCATGGGCAACCAATGCCACCCGTGACGGCATCGTGGTAAAGTCGGATCGTGTGGGTACAATCGGAACAGCAGTATCATCGGATAGCGCCAGAACATTGACGCATGAAGTGGGACACTGGCTGGGTCTCTATCACACGTTTCAAGACGGTTGTACAGGGGGAGATCAAATCGACGATACACCCCCAGTGAATGGAACTTTCGTGAATGCATCTTGTCCCTCCGGTGGCAACAGCTGTACCAATGATTTTCCTGATTTGCCAGACATGTGGGAAAACTACATGGACTATTCCAACGGTGGTTGTCAAACCTTGTTTACGTTAAAGCAAAAGTCGAGAATGCACGGGGTGTTGACCAATGGTAGTTATCCCCGCGCTGCTGTTGTTTCTGCAGCCAATTTGATCGCCACTGGGGTTGCACCCGGCAGTGCGGCACCTGTCGCGGCTTTTACTTCCAGTAGTACTGTGATTTGTGCTGGTCAGTCGGTGAAATTTTATGATTTAACATGTAAATCAACACCAACCGCCTGGTCTTGGTCATTCAATGGCAGTAGTCAGCCAAGTGCTTCGGTGCAAAATCCCACCATTACTTATCAAACGCCGGGAACATACAGTGTTTCGTTGACTGTCCAAAATGCAAAGGGTAGTAATTCTACCACCAAGACCAACTATATCACCGTGTTGAAGGCTGTGGCCAGTAACAAAGCCAATTTCGAACAGAGTTTTGAAAGTGGTGATCCAACCACGTTTACCACTGATGACAAATTCATGCATTCATCGCCAACGGGATCTCGGTTTGTTTTGGAAAACACCACCAGTTATTTGGGTTCCAATTGCTATAAAGCGCCAGTAACGACGGGTTCAAACATCGGGAATACCTACAGTGTAACCTTGCCAAGTGTGGATATATCCAACATGGGAGCGCTCACTCCTAAATTTACATTCATGGCATCCTATTGCCAGCCCAGTGTGGATGTGACAGATGTTTTGCGTGTTTATGTATCTACAGATTGCGGCGCTACATTCAAACAGATCATGGAAAGATCTGGTGCCGCGTTGGGATACAATGGACAAGTGTACACCAGCAATTTCAAGCCCACAAAGACTTCCCAATGGAAGGTTATGGGTTTGCCTAGTTTGTCTTCGATTGGCCTTGGATTGAATACGAATTTGACATTCCGTATCGATTTTGCGAGCGCCGGTGGTAATCCTATCTACATCGATAACATCAATTTGGGACAATACATGGCTGGAGTGAGCACCTTGGGTGAAGATTTACAAATCATGGAGATCAGCCCCAACCCATCCCAGGCCAATGCAAAAATTGTGATACGCAATACCAAACCAAATGAAGAAGTGGTTGTTGAATTGCTTGATTTGCAAGGAAGAAAAGTGGCCAGCATTTTTGAAGGCCAACTTTCAGAATCTACAAATACTTTATTTATGTCGGATTTGTCTCTACCTACACAAGGCTTATTTATCGTGAGCTTGCGCAGTAGCAGAGGCCAAATTCAAAAACCAGTCATTTTCGGAAAATAATTCATGTCAATCAAGAACTTAGTCATTGTAGAGTCACCCGCCAAAGCCAAAACCATTGAGAAGTATCTCGGGGAAGGTTTCGTAGTAAAATCCAGTATGGGCCATATCCGAGATTTATCTTCGGGCGATGGTGCCATCGATATCAAGAATGGATTCGCTCCCAAATATGAGGTGCCCGATGAAAAGAAGAAATTGGTTGCTGAGTTAAAAAAATACGCCAAGGACGCCGAAACGGTTTGGTTGGCATCGGACGAGGACCGTGAAGGAGAAGCCATTAGTTGGCATTTGTTTGAGGTGTTGGGACTGAAATCGGAGAATACAAAACGCATCGTATTCAATGAAATTACCAAAACGGCGATACTGAATGCCATAGAAAATCCCCGTACCATCGACAAATGTCTCGTAGATGCTCAACAGGCGCGGCGGGTTTTGGATCGTTTGGTGGGTTTTGAATTGTCGCCCATTTTATGGCGCAAAGTGCAGCCCAAATTGAGCGCAGGACGCGTACAGTCTGTGGCGGTAAAGTTGGTGGTTGAGCGTGAGCGTGAGATCAATGAATTTGATGCAAAATCGGATTTTCGTGTTCAAGGCCAATTCAAAACGAAAGAAGGCAAAACCCTCACAGCAGAGAATGTAAAAAAACCCGCCAACGCCATGGATGCCAAAGCCTTTTTGGAGTCTCTGGTGGATGCCGAATTTCAGGTGACTGGCTTGGAAGTGAAACCCACGTTCCGCAACCCGGCACCCCCTTTTACTACCTCCACGTTGCAACAGGAGGCTTCCCGCAAGCTAGGTTATGATGTAACCACCACCATGCGTATCGCCCAGAAGTTGTATGAAAATGGACATATCACCTACATGCGTACCGACTCGGTGAATCTGAGTAAATTGGCGATGGCAGCCGCAAAAGAGGAAATCGAAAAGTCATTTGGACCCAAATATTCGCAAGTAAGAAATTATACCACGAAAAACGAGTCTGCTCAAG
>JALQWO010000058.1:0-241 GCA_023258655.1 Bacteroidia bacterium | reverse complement strand
CCAATTTCGGGGTTCAATTTGCCGGCGACGACAACAGGGAAAAGAAACTGTACTCGTTGATTTGGAAACGGGCAATCGCTTCTCAGATGGCCAAAGCGGAGATGGAGAAAACGGTGATTACTTTGGAGGATTTAGAAAAGAAATCAAAGTTCCAAGCGGAGGGTGAGGTGATTCGTTTTGATGGATTTTTGAAGGTTTATATCGAATCGAAAGACGATGAAGAAGAAGATGGAGAAGAGGA